>NZ_LGSU01001339.1 GCF_002260545.1 Hydrocoleum sp. CS-953
CCCCTACTCCCCTACTCCCCTACTCCCTTACTATCTTAATTATAAGTGTTCAACCGGACATGGTATAACTGGATATTTCGGGAGAGTCAACGTATTTAATGCTTAGGCTTTTCTCTCCCCACTTCCCCATCTCTCCACCCCCCCATCTCTCTATCAGAAAAGGGTTTTAGGAGTTCCTTATAAGCGATAGCTTTTTTAGGAGAGATAGGGATAAAAATCCGTGGCATTCTTTTTCATACTTGATACAAAATAATACTATTAATAATATCTCACCCCTAAAAG
Organism: Hydrocoleum sp. CS-953; assembly: GCF_002260545.1. Taxonomy (GTDB): domain Bacteria; phylum Cyanobacteriota; class Cyanobacteriia; order Cyanobacteriales; family Microcoleaceae; genus Trichodesmium. The sequence goes on from NZ_LGSU01001339.1 coordinate 283, forward strand.
CAGGGTTTTAATAAAAATTACATTAATGAGGTTTTATGCTGAATTTATTCTTGGTTAAAATATGCCTTCTTGCTTCTGTATTTTTGCTTCTGCCTTATACCTTAATTTTGAGAATTAAAACAAAAGAAGTTCAGGCTATTTCCCTGAACAATAATCAAGTAAAAACTAGCCAAATAAATTGGGATATACTAACTCAAGCCTCGACCATATCGGCTAGTAGATTAGAAGCACAAGCACAACAACTTTTTCAAAAAGGAGATTTGTCTGGAAGTATACCTTTGTTAGAAGCAGCTATTAAGAATTATGCAGCTCAAGGTGATGATTATGCTCAGATAAGAGCGCTCAGAAATTTAGGTTTAGTTTATCTCAAACTAGGAAAATGGCAAAACTCAGAAGATATACTTAATAATTGTTTAAATCTAATTCAACAAATATCAGATAATCAAACAACAGCACAACTTACGGCTAGTGTTTTAGAAGTAAAAGGTCAATTACTATTATCTATTGGTCAAGCAGAAGCAGCTTTAAATACTTGGAAAGAAGCCAGTAAAATTTATCAAGAAATTGAAAACTATCTAGGATTAACTCGTAGTAATATTAATCAATCTCAGGCTTTACAAGCATTGGGTTTATATTCTCAGGCATTGAAACAATTAGAAATAGCTAGAGAAAATTTGCAAGACCAGCCAGATACTATTATTAAAGCAAAAGCATTACAAAGTTTGGGTGATGTACTGCGAGGAATAGGTCAAGTACAAGAATCTCAAAAAGTTTTAGAGTCTAGTTTGGAAATAGCAGAAAATTTACAAGCACCAGAAGAAATAGCTATAATTTTAATTAGTTTAGGCAATACAGCTATACTTTTAGAAAATCCTGAAGCTGCTAATTTATTCTATCAAGAAGCAATAGACGAATCACCTATAACAGAAATTAAAATTCAAGCAATGCTGAATCAGTTCAACCTTTTTGTAGAACAAAAACAATATTTTGCTGCTACAGAATCAGTTGAAAATATTGATAATTTACTGAAGCAATTACCAATTTCTCAAGCTGCTATTTATGCCAGAATTAATCTAGCTCAAAGTTTACTAGAATTACGAAAAGCCGCATTGGCAAATGGTAAGAATCAACCATTATATTCAACCGAAAAAATTGCCGATTATTTGGTAANACCTTTTTGTAGAACAAAAACAATATTTTGCTGCTACAGAATCAGTTGAAAATATTGATAATTTACTGAAGCAATTACCAATTTCTCAAGCTGCTATTTATGCCAGAATTAATCTAGCTCAAAGTTTACTAGAATTACGAAAAGCCGCATTGGCAAATGGTAAGAATCAACCATTATATTCAACCGAAAAAATTGCCGATTATTTGGTAAAAGCAGTTCAACAAGCAAGAAATTTAGCAGACACAAGAGCCGAATCTTATGCTTTAGGTAATTTGGGAAAATTATATGAGCATAATCAACAATGGAATGAGGCAAAAGACTTAACAGAAAAAGCTTTAAATTTAGCTCAATCTATTAATGCTGCTGATATTGTTTATCAGTGGAAATGGCAATTAGGTCGGATTTTAGTGGCTCAGGAAAATAAAGAAGAGGCTATATTAGCTTATTCTCAAGCAGTAGAAACTATCCGTACTCTACGTAGTGATATAGTTGCCGTAAGTTCAGAATTAAAGTTTGATTTTAGAGATAGTGTAGAACCAATTTATCGTGAATTAGTAGAGTTACTTTTACAACCATCTGAGTCTGGTCAAACAGATACTATTAGTCAAGAAAATTTGAGACAAGCACGAAAAATAATTGAAGCTTTACAGTTAGCTGAACTGGATAATTTCTTTCGGAATGCTTGTTTAGATGCTCAACCAGTAGAAATAGATTTGGTAGATAAAAATGCAGCTATTTTCTATACAATTGTTTTGGAATATCGGCTGGCGGTCATCTTAGCTATACCAGAAAAACCTCTAGTTTATTACACAACAAATATATCAAAAAAAGAAGTAGATTCAACTGTTAAAAGTCTGCAGGATGCTCTGACAAAACCTCAAAAAAGAATCTTTTTCGAAAACTATTGGGAACCTGCTCAAAAAATCTATAATTGGTTAATTAATCCTATTGAAAAACAATTACAAGCTAATAAGATAAAAACTTTAGTATTTGTATTAGAAGGAAGTTTGCGTAATGTTCCTTTAGCTAGTCTTTATGATGGTGAGAAATATTTAGCTCAGAAGTATAATGTGGCGATCGCTCCGAGTCTGGAGTTAATAGATCCTCAACCATTAGCACGGAAGAAACTGGAAATACTGAGCATGGGAATAACTGAAGGTCGTCAAGGTTTTCCACCACTACCGAATGTGAGAAAAGAATTAGAGGATATTCAAAATCAAACTTCCAGCGAAATTTTACTGAATGAGTCGTTTACAGAAGAGGAAGCTAATACTGAAGTTGTTAATACTACTTATCAAGTAATTCATATAGCAACCCACGGCGAATTTAGTTCCAATATTGAGGATACTTTTATTTTGACTTGGGATGAGAAAATTAATGTTGAGGAATTACGAAATATGATTAGATCGGGTACTCAACAAACCAGACCAATAGAATTATTAGTATTAAGTGCTTGTCGTACTGCTGCTGGAGATAACCGAGCAACATTAGGGTTAGCTGGAATTGCCGTGAGAGCGGGTGCAAGAAGTACCATTGCTAGTCTGTGGTATGTGAGTGATGAAGCGACTGCTGTATTGATGAAAAATTTATATCAAGAGTTAATAAATCAAGAAATTACTAAAGCAGAAGCTTTGCGTCGAGCGCAACAACAAATTATAAAAGATGCTCAAACAGGAATAGTTAATCCAGAATTTGAGCATCCTTATTTTTGGTCAACTTTTATTTTGGTAGGAAATTGGCTGTAAATAATTGATAATTGATAATTGATAATTGATAATTTTTTATTGGTTGTTTGATTTGGTTGATTTGACAATAGTTGTTAGGAGTTTTAAGAGTTCTATACAGTTAATTTCTGAGAATATAGCAATCCTATTTTATTAACGCTAAACAAAAATATGATTAGACAAAAAAAGATGATTAGACAAATAATTGAATCTGACTGGGGTTATATTGCTGAAATTGAAAAGCAAGCTTATCCTTCCATTACAGAGTCTACTGGTGTCCGTAGGACGAATGCAGAGTCTATTGATGTCCTACGCGCGAAAAATATCCTTTCTCCTGAAACTTGCTTTGTATTTGAAGTTGATTCTATAGTTGTGGCTTTTTGTTTATCACACCCATATCCGGCAAACTCTCCTCCCAGCTTAAATAGCAAGATTGATGAAGTAATTCAAAGTTCAAATTTGTTCATTCATGATATGGCTGTTAAACAAACTCATTCTGGACAGGGTATTGCCACCAAACTATTTAACCATCTATTATCTGTTGCTGTAAAACTTAATTATCATTCTATGTCTCTCGTTGCAGTCCAAAATGCTTTTTCTTTCTGGGCTAAATTTGGTTTTGAGATTGTTGAAAACTTTTCTGTAGACTCATCCTATGACAAAACATCGGTATTAATGAAATTAGAAAATCTTGCTGAAGCACTAGGATATAGTAAATTAAAATCATCCCGCATTTATGCAACGCCCATAGCTAGATTCACCAAAGCCGATAATTGATAATTGATGATTACTATATCCGAATCCGAGTCATTGCGACTGAAATCGAAAATCTCAAAACTATTGCGCAATAGTTTAATGACAGCCAAAATAACTATGCTACTATAACAGTATCTAAGAGAAGTAGTCGTGCAAAATTAATAATTTCGTCTCTAAGTCTGACAGAGTGAGAAGTTAATGCACAATTAATTTTGCTTAAGCACTTATAAAAACCGTTGCGCGACACTTGAAATAAAAATCAACTATTGTACAATAGTTGAATGAATAATCAAGCAAAGAGAAAGGAAGCGATCGCTAGTTATATCATATCCGGTTGAATGGGTTTGGAGACTAAACCCCTACGAAGATTTTAGGAAAGCAGAAGGAAGAAGGTTTTTTCCATTGTCATCTTAATTTTATATACGCTCCAATGCTACCGGACTTGATATTATATACAATCCGGATAATTACTATAGCTTGCGTCCGCAGCGACTGGAACGGAGTGGAAGGTTTGCGGAGCATTCCGGAACGGATAGCAATCTCAGNTCCGGATAATTACTATAGCTTGCGTCCGCAGCGACTGGAACGGAGTGGAAGGTTTGCGGAGCATTCCGGAACGGATAGCAATCTCAGAGATGCGCAGAGATTGCTTCCGCTTCGTCGCTGCGGACAACTGTTCAACCGGATTTTATATTAAACACTTTATCTAAAAATCTCAAAACTATAACGTAATAGTTTTAATCACTATTGGTAAAGACTTTAATTTGGGCAAAGGTTTGGAGACCAAACCCCTACAGTATTTATTGACATACTCCCGACGTTGCCCTTACGGGACAAAGCGGGATTCTTCAGTCTGGGAAACCCTGACCGCTGTTTATACAGAGGTGATGTCCTCCCCCTGTGTTGATCTGGATAATAACAAAATGTACCTAGCTTGTCAAAGGCATATGAACAGCTTATGAAGGTATCCGAATCTTAGCCCTGGGTTTCCCATACGACGCTAAAGGTGCGGGAGAGCGCGGGACTTCCCGTCAGGGAAGTTAAAAGTCAGAAGTAGGAGCATCTTGCCCCCGTATATTATAGCAACCGACTCGCTCAAAAGTCTAAAAACTGTTGCACAATAAACATCTCCCAAAAAGAGGGAGTAGGGGGAAATAATTGATTTTATTATTGACGATCGCCAGATGTCTAATAGTTTAATCAGGACTTACGCAAAGAAACCGGGTTTTTAGGATAAATCGTTGTTTTTAACAATAAATATTGACGAAAAAACCCGGTTTCTCGGTTCGCATGGCTTTAGTCCTGAATTATCAATTATCCATTATTCATTAATCTAATTCTCCTTCTAAAATAGTAGCGATCGCCACACTTGCATTATCTTGAAATTCTCGGACATTAACTCTATTTAACAAGAAAATTGACAGTATCATTCCTATTCCTGCTGCTATAAAAACCAAGCCATAAGCAAACATTGGTACATCAAATAAAAACCGACCAAAATCCAAAGCAGCACCACCAATAACTGTAGATAAACCTCTTGCCATTGCTTGTGCTAATCCCCAAGCACCGATAAAAGTTCCCGCTGTTTCTGCTACGGTTAAATCTAACATTAAACTGAGAGAAGCAGTAGTAGTTAAACCAGCAGCCAAACCATACAAAAATAAAGCACTTTTAAATAAAGAAACTTTACCAGTAAACCCAGACATAACTATCAAGATAAAACTAATAGTTGTTGCTATACATCCAACTTTTAAAGAATTTTTCTTACCCAGTCTTGGTACTACTAAAAATCCTGTTGTACCTAATCCAATTAAAGTTCCCATTCCCGAAACAGCATTCAATCTAGTAGTCTCAGAAATTGCCATAGAAAATATTTCCCCACCGTAGGGTTCTAAAACTGCATCTTGCATAAATAAACTAATAATTAGAACAAATACAAACGTAAAAAATAAACCCGTTTGTCGATTAGCCGTTAAAATCTTTAAAGTTGTTGCCAGAGTAATTTTATCTTCCCGGTTAGCAATAGTTGAACGGGTGCGATAACGAGAGTATTTTTGTTCAACTCCCACAGTACCAACAAAAGCAAAAACCAACACAATTGCTGGTACTTTAATAAACAAACTATTAACAGAAGCTTTAACAGTTTCTAATGGAGCATCCACACCAACTTGCTTCAACAAAATACTACTGGTAATCGCGCCAATAATAATTCCTACCATCAACATTGACCATACTATACCCACAACTTTAGAGCGATTATCCTCATCAGAAACATCTACTAATAAAGCAGCAAAAGGTGTACCACTAGCACTTAAAGCCAAACCATAAATTATAAACATTAAACCTAATATACCAATCCAAAAATAAGTAGGATTAGTCCAACCATTAATTCTTAAACTATCACCAACCTGCCACATAACTTGCACGGCAAAAAAAGCAGTCACCGTAAATAAAATTGCTCCTATCCACATATAACCAGTCCGATGTTGACCAAATAAAGGTTTAGCATCAGACATACTCCCAAACCAAACTCTTGCTGGTGCCATAAATTGATATAATGACAAAGTTATTGCTACAATCGTGGCTGGTATTACTAATTCAGTAATCATCACTCGGTTTAAAACTCCGAGAGTTAAAACTGACATTATTCCTAATCCCATTTGATAGAAACCTAATCTAAACATGGTAAATAAATTAAGTTTGGGCGGATTTTTTTGATTCTCAATATTATCTGGTTTTCCGACTTGTAAATCTTCTATTGTCATGGTTATATTAATAGGAGTGAATTAATATCTATTTAGATAGAAATTTGACTGACAATAGCTTATATAACCGTAGGTTGGGTTGAGAAACGAAACCCAACATTTAAGGGATTTGCAACTTAATAAAGTACCAATTATTAGTACATAAAAAAAGCCTGTTTCTGTCATTGCGAGGCGGTGATATTAGACTCAACCTTAATCGGAAAGAGTCAACCTAGCCGAAGCAATCTCTACTCTATAAATTAGCTGGTAGTCTATTTTTTTGCTAGTCCCTAGGGTTTTGTTGGGTTTCACTCCGTTTAACCCAACCTACATTTTTAGATGTGTCAGTCTACTACTAAGCAAATCATTATACATTAATTAGGAAATTTTTCAACATGGCAACAACTTCTTTAGGTAAAACAGGAATAAATGTTAATCCCATTTGTATTGGCACCTGGGCTTGGGGCGATACACTTTTTTGGAATTATGGCAGTAATTATGGTGCAAATGAAGTAGAAGCTGCTTTTAAAACTTCCTTAGAAGCTGGCATAAATTTCTTTGATACTGCTGAAGTTTATGGCAATGGTTTATCAGAAGAATTGCTAGGAAAATTTATGCAAAAAACTGAACAACCTGTGCAAATTGCTACTAAATATGGTCCGATGCCTTGGCGGTTTTTTCCAGAGTCGGTTGCTGATGCTGTAACTGCTAGTTTGAAACGATTAATAGTGCCGAAAGTTACTCTTTATCAAATACATTGGCCTTTTACATTTTTTATGAGTCAAGAAACTTTATTAAATGCTTTAGCAGATGAAGTTAAGCAGGGCAGAATTGAAGCGGTTGGTGTTAGTAATTATTCTGCGGAAGAGATGCGTCAAGCTTATGAAATTCTAGAAAAAAGGGGAGTAATATTAGCAACAAATCAAGTGAGATATTCTTTGCTTTCTCGTCAAATAGAAAGCAAAGGAATTTTGCAAAAAGCTAGGGAATTAGGAATTACAATTTTAGCTTATAGTCCTTTAGCTCAAGGATTATTAACTGGCAAATATACTGTCGAAAAACAACCTATGGGCGCTCGTAGATTTGATTCTCGTTTTCAGAAGAGTGGTTTAGAAAAAATTGCACCTGTCATGTCTTTGTTAACAGAAATTGGGGATAAATATGATAAGACTGTGGCACAAGTTGCACTTAATNGAATTAGGAATTACAATTTTAGCTTATAGTCCTTTAGCTCAAGGATTATTAACTGGCAAATATACTGTCGAAAAACAACCTATGGGCGCTCGTAGATTTGATTCTCGTTTTCAGAAGAGTGGTTTAGAAAAAATTGCACCTGTCATGTCTTTGTTAACAGAAATTGGGGATAAATATGATAAGACTGTGGCACAAGTTGCACTTAATTGGTTGATTTTTCAAGATAGTGTAATTCCTATTGCTGGTTGTAAAAATTCTGAACAAGTTCGACAAAATGCAGGAGCAATAGGTTGGGAAATGACTGAGGAGGAATTTAATCAATTGGAGGAAATTACTCGCCCTTGGTTAAGTTGAGTTTATCCCACTAATACTAAATTAGTTGCTATTAGTGGGGATAATCAAATTTTTGCTAGTGGGAGTATTGATGGAGCTTTTCTATTTTCTTAGCGGGAAGTTCAGTAGGGTGCGTTAGAGAAGCGTAACGCACCAAAAAAGAGAAAATGATGGNGGAGGAATTTAATCAATTGGAGGAAATTACTCGCCCTTGGTTAAGTTGAGTTTATCCCACTAATACTAAATTAGTTGCTATTAGTGGGGATAATCAAATTTTTGCTAGTGGGAGTATTGATGGAGCTTTTCTATTTTCTTAGCGGGAAGTTCAGTAGGGTGCGTTAGAGAAGCGTAACGCACCAAAAAAGAGAAAATGATGGTGCGTTACGGCATAATTTTAGATTTGACATACCAATCATACCTATACAGAAATGCCTAACGCACCCTACTGTATTCTGAAAAAGTGTTTCTATTTTTTGAACGGACTAGCGGGAGTATTGATGGAGCTTTTCTATTTTCTTAGCGGACTCAAAGTTAAGGGGTCTTCTAGGGAGTCTTCAAAAATAGCTCCTTTCTCAATGAGTTCTTGTTTTAATTCTCTAGTCATCCCTAAACTATTACTGCTAAATTTAGCATTCGTTACTATAGACTTTTCAAAGTCAACTCCAATGAGGTTAGCTCCACTGAGGTCAGCTTCAAAGAGGTCAGCTTCAAAGAGGTTAACTCCACTAAGGTTAGCTCCACTAAGGTTAGCTCTACGGAGGTCAACTCCACTGAGGTCAGCTTCAAAGAGGTCAGCTCTAATGAGGGATCTACTAAGGTTAGCTCCACTGAGGTTAACTCTACGGAGGTTAGCTCCACTGAGGTCAGCTTTAAAGAGGCTAGCTCCACTAAGGTTAGCTCCTCTGAGGTTAGCTCCTCTGAGGTTATATCCACTGAGGTTAGCTTCACTGAGGTTAGCTTCACTGAGGTTAGCTTCACTGAGGTTAGCTCCACTGAGGTTATATCCACTGAGGTTATATCCACTGAGGTTAGCTAGACTAAGGTCAGCTTGACTGAGGTTAGCTTGACTAAGGTCAGCTTGACTAAGGTCAGCTTGACTGAAGTTAACTCTACTGAAGTTAACTCTACTGAGGTCAGCTCCACTGAGGTTAACTCTACTAAGGTTAACTCCACTGAGGTTAGCTTCACTGAGGTTAGCTTCACCAAGGTTAACTCCACTGAGGTTAGCTTCACTGAGGTTAGCTTCACTAAGGTTAGCTCCACTAAGGTTAGCTCCACTAAGGTTAGCTCCAATGAGGTTAGCTCCAATGAGGTTAGCTCCAATGAGGTCAGCTCCACTAAGGTTAGCTCCAATGAGGTCAGCTCCACTGAGGTCAGCTTTTGCAAGATTTAGAATTTTAAACTCTTTTCTACTACTTCTAATTTTCTGAACTAAAATTTCTTTTTGATCGACACCAGTAAGAGCTGATTTTAACTTAGCAATATCAGTATAAGAAACATTTCCAGCAATAGTAAATGCTAACTTCTGCTGATTATCTTCAACAAAACTCACATCCTCTATTGGAATATCAAAAATATCTTTCAGTTCTCCTGACTTAAAAGAATTTTCTAACTTTTCCAAATCTTCTTGAGTACCATTCAAGAAAAGTTTAATACTTCCTTCATCAATATCATAAATTGTCAATGAAGCTGCATTTAAAGTTTGTCTTAAATGCTTTTCAATTGCTTTCAAAGTAGTTTTATCTTTTCTTTTAGCCGTCCCAGAAATAATATAGCTAATTTCATATTCTTCATCTTCCTCTTGACAACCATCTAAAGTTTTTTCAATAGGAGATTTATTCTTGACTAAATTAACTGTCACGTCAACTTTCACATCAGATTTATCAACATTATTATTGTTACCTTGTATATTCTCATTACCTTGTACATTCTTATTACCTTGTATATTCTCATTACCTAAAATAGTTGATTAATTCATAATAAATAAACGAGATTAATTTGACGTATTTGGTAATTGATTTATAACAAATATCAATGTCACATCATCCAAATTTTTCCAGCAGCATATCCTAGATATCCAGCAACTTTTTTAACAGTGGGAAAAAGTTCATTA
>NZ_LGSU01000134.1 GCF_002260545.1 Hydrocoleum sp. CS-953
GGAAAGTGATAAGTGCATAAGCAAAATTAATTACACAATTAATTACACATTTTGCTGACTCTTTATTGCTTATTACCAAAAAATGAGGTCAAAAGCCTCCCATTTTAAGGGGATGAAAAAGATATTTAACTCATTATTTCAAGCCTTCGACTAAACTGGGAGCTTCACTGATAAGTGATAACTGATAACTGATAACTGAAATAACCTCTCTCAACTAGGAAATTCCTAAAAGCACAACTACTTATATTGAAAATTAGGGAAAAAATTTCTGAGAGAGATACTTATCTATGACTTCCGCAGCTAATCTATTACCAGCAATATTCCAATGAATATCATTTGGTTTGTAGAGAGCAGTTTCGGAACCAGCAAAAACAAATTCTTCCACAATATCAAGATGATAAATATTATGTTTATCCAGTTCTTGAGATAATAATTTATTAGGCTGTCGGAAGTCAAATTGTTCTGGAGAAAAATTGTAACTAGCAATTACTTTTTCTCTTAATTGTTGAATGACTTGTACCTCATCAGGCATTAAAACTACGACTAAAGTAATATTTCGGCTATCGCAAATTTCTTTAATTTTTAATAAGTCGCCAAAAGCATCCTTAAAATGTTCTGGAAAATCTGTTTTTTCAGGATTTTTGATAAAAATATAACTTCTCTTTTTTGCCTCTTGTAGATGAAAGTCATCCGGTGAGGTAGGTAAGTCTTCTCGATATTCAATACCATGATGATAGAGGTTGCCTTCAAACTTACTATTTACCTTAATCAAAAAATCAAAGAAAGATAAAACGTAAGAATCTTGAACTTTAAGTAACCTCCTATCTTCTTGTGATTTATAGTTATCAGAAAAGTCATTACCAATGTAAAAAGATAGCAAAAGCATATCAGGATTTAACTCTAATCCTTCATTAACAAATAGGGATAAATAATCTTTCGGTCCAATGGCAATTATTCCCATATTGATTAATTCTATAGGTTGCTGAATATCCTGATTAAGTTTAGATTCCAATAGAGTTAAAAAGTTATGTTTATAAGGTACGCCACTATAAGCAAAAGAATCACCTATGCCAATAATTCTATATGTACCTTCGGCTTTTTGTTTAGTAAATTCGACATCTTTAAATCCCCTAGAATTTAACTGAAAACCATAATCTGTAGAAAGTGGTTTTCCTCGCCAGCGATTATAAGATGAGGGGTCATAAAACATAAACGAAGGATTAATTTTGTGATAAATTCTGAATGCAATTTCTGTTAAGCCAAATGTTATTAAAGAAATAATTACTGTTTGACGAAGGAGAGAAAAAATTTTTTTCATTATTAAGTTTTAGTTTTGTGAAATGAATATTTTTGCTGGATTTATACAAACTCAGTTTAGATTAATAATCAGTAAGACGTTAATATAACATATAGGTAAGCATTCAGCTATCAAGTATTAAGTATCAAGTATCAAGTATCAAGTACCAGCTATGAGTTATTAATTTATTATTTTGGCAGGAGGAATTAATCTCNGGAGAGAAAAAATTTTTTTCATTATTAAGTTTTAGTTTTGTGAAATGAATATTTTTGCTGGATTTATACAAACTCAGTTTAGATTAATAATCAGTAAGACGTTAATATAACATATAGGTAAGCATTCAGCTATCAAGTATTAAGTATCAAGTATCAAGTATCAAGTACCAGCTATGAGTTATTAATTTATTATTTTGGCAGGAGGAATTAATCTCCAAGGAGAATTAAAGTTATTAAGAAAAAGGTTATCATCTAACCTTAGTAGTTATTTTATTCTTTCAAAAGCTATTAGCATTTAGTATTCCCCAGGAAAAAGCTGAATGCTGACTGCTAATAGCTGTTTGCGCAGCATTCCGCAGGAAATGCTTATACATATAGTAATCCTAAATAGGTCGCGGGTAATTAAAAAGTAGATAAAAAACTTGAAATTTCCCCCCGTTCCTAGTTAAGTGTTACCAATTCCTTATTCCCTAAAAGCGGTAAGCTTTTTATACACAAATAAAATAGGACTGCTATATAATTGTCAGTTATTAGCTTTTTAAGTAGATAGACAGAATTATTTGTAGATATAAATCTTAGATTATCTGTTAACTACCTCTACCATCAGTTCAATTAACTTTGCATGACTTAGTTTTTCTATAGCCATGTTGATATTAGGGTTAGTTGCTGTATTTAATCAACATAAAAATTCTCAGAGGATTGCTATAGTTGACAATCATAAAGTAGATATA
>NZ_LGSU01001340.1 GCF_002260545.1 Hydrocoleum sp. CS-953
ATTTAAAAGTTATGTAGTTACTAATTGGAAATATGTCCAAAATTATCTAGTAAATTTTAATAGGTCATTAGTAGAACTATATGGTACTATCTCAAACTTGGGGCATTTTTTCTGGCAAGATATTACAGGTATATACTACTTGTACGAACAGAGTTTATTAGAAAAAATAGATTATTTTTGTGGTGGTGATAATCAATACCTAAATTTATTATCTATTTTTCCAGAAATTCCGGAAAATAAAATCTTAAATATGTCAGGAATGTCCTGGGAAGAGCCATTTAGGTTTATGCTGAAAAATAATTTTTTCTGCCTGAGAATAACAGATGCTTTCATTAAACAAAGTATAGGTAGTAGAATTTATCAAGCTGCATATAATCTATGTTCTCAAGAGTTTATAGAAGAAGTGAAAAAAGCCAAAGAAAATAATGATTTACTACTTTGGATAAATGTTAGAACTCATAACAAGGTTTGGATGGATCAGGATAAAAATTATGCCAAAATCATCGATAAATTGACCAATGAATTTTCTCATTTAAATATGGGGGTTGTGTTTGATGGGACTCCAGATGCTAGTGATTGTGTAAAAAGTATAATCGAACAAACTAAATCAAAGGTAAGTTTTTATAATACTACTTTAAAAATTCAATTATATGAAAGTATAGTTTGGGCTAATTATATTGATACTTATATTGCAGTAGTAGGTTCTGGATTAGTAATAACATCATGGTTAAGCGATAAACCAGGTGTAGCTCATGGCGATCGCGCTCATTTGGGACAAAAATGTTTTTGGTCGGAAGTGAAAGAATCTGGTATTGAGCCAGTTTTTTTGAATCACCAAGAAACTAAACAATCACAGAAAGGAGCCTATAAAAATTATCAAGTTGATTGGCAAATTATATATCGAAAAATATTTAAGATTCTCAAAAAAATTGAACAGGAAAAGCTAATGGCTGAAGACAAAAACTAAAAATAGGTAGAAGAGATTATGGTTGTTGCTCACGAACTTTGAATAAATAAAATTATAGATAGATGCAATCTAAAACAATATTAGTTGTCACGACAATTTCAGTACCCAATAAAGTTTTACGAGAATTGGCAGTAGGCTGTCAGTTATCCCACTGGGATTTCATAATCATAGGTGATACAAAAACACCAACTGACTTTTTTTTAGAAGGTTCTCAATATTATGATATTAATGCTCAAATAGCCACAGGATTAGAATATGCCAAACTATGCCCAACTAAACATTACGCTAGAAAAAACATCGGCTATTTATTAGCAATACAAAAAGGAGCAGAACAAATAGTAGAAACTGATGATGACAATTTCCCTCTAGATAGTTTTTGGCAAGAAAAATCTTTAGAAATTAAATGTAAAATTATCGACAATGCAGGTTGGATAAATATCTATAAATATTTTTCAGAAGCACCAATATGGCCGAGAGGATTACCATTAGACAAAATTAATCACCCAGTACCTCCTTATGGAGAATTATCTGAATCTTTATCAGAATGTACAATTCAACAAGGACTAGCTCACAAAAATCCCGATGTTGATGCAATTTATAGATTGATTTTACCTTTACCTCAAGACTTTAGAGATAATGTAAACCTAGCATTAGGTAAAGATAGTTGGTGTCCCTTCAATAGTCAAAATACATATTGGTTTCCCGATGCTTATCCACTTATGTATTTACCTGCATACTGTTCATTTAGAATGACAGATATATGGCGAAGTTTTATAGCTCAAAGAATTTGCTGGGAAAATGGTTGGCGGATTTTATTTCACAGTCCAACTGTTTATCAAGAACGTAATATTCATAATCTTATGCAAGATTTTGAACAAGAGATTCCTGGTTATCTCCACAATGAAAAAATAGCAAAATTATTATCTGAGGTTAAACTAAAAACGGGAAAAAATGAAATATTAGATAACCTCAGAAAATGCTACGATGCTCTAATTGAAAATGAAATATTTCCACCAAAAGAGGGTGATTTACTAGAAGCTTGGTTAAAAGATATAAACAGGACTTACGCATAACCCCCATATCTAGTAAGGGCGAATAGCTATTCGCCCTTACAGATGGTTTACGATTAGATATTTTTCGTAAGTCCTGATAAATTTATTGATGAGTGTCAGGTAAGCTGTGATAATTTTTTTATTTAATTAAGGCGATCGCCTCTTAATTCCCAGACAATTAAGATTAATCCTAATTTCTCAGAATTATACATTAGCTTAGGAGGAGCTTGAGTCTAATCTTAGTTTTCAAATCCTGTGACTTTGGAGATGATATGATAGATTTCAGTAGATATGCAGGAAAATATTTAACTTTCCTGGCGGGAAGTCCCGCGCTCTCCCGCACCTTTAGCGTCGTATGGGAAAGCCAGGGCCAAGATTCGGATACCTTCATAAGNTAAGCTAAACGTTCCTATAGCCTTGACTAACTAGGTACATTTTGTTATAATCAAGCTCAATATACAGGGGGAGGACATCACCTCTGTCACGCGCAGCGGTCAGGGTTTCCCAGACTGAAGAATCCCGCGTTGTCCCGTAAGGGCAACGTCGGGAGTATGTCAATTGTCTACAGGAGTTTGAGGTTTGTCTGGCGATAATTCCAATTTTAATTGCAATGGTTCAAGAAGTTGGTTTAACCCAGTTAGTATTTGATTAATTTGAGATTTTGTTTGCGCTAACTTTTCTGATGTTAATTGAAAACCAGATGGCTGTCTTTTTGCAGTCTGTTGAACTTGGTGTAACTCAAATTTAGTTTGTTCTAACTCTTTATGATTACTATCTAGTTGAGACAAATACTCTTCCAATGTTGCCATCGTCTCTTCTAACTGAGACTGATATTGCTCCAATAACCCCTCAGTCTCCCACAACTGAGACTTAGTTTTATCCAACTCTTTCTGCAATTCCGACTCAGATCCCGACTGCTTCTGTGCTAACTCTGCCTTAACTTGCTCCAACTCTTCCTGTTTCTGCTGCAACTTCCCTTGCGACTCCTCCAATATCCCCATCGTCTTTTCCATCTGAGACTGATACTCTTCCAATACTCCCATCGTCTCATCTAACTGCGACTGCGACTGCTCCAACAATTGCTCAGTCTCCTGCAACTTAGACTTAGTTTTATCCAACTCCTGCTTAACTTCTGAGTCTGACTCCGACTGCTGTTGCTCTCCCTTTTCTTTTAACTGATGTAACTCAAAATGGGTTTGCTCCANCAACTCCTGCTTAACTTCTGAGTCTGACTCCGACTGCTGTTGCTCTCCCTTTTCTTTTAACTGATGTAACTCAAAATGGGTTTGCTCCAACTCTCCTAATACCTCATCTAACTGAGATTGCGATCGCTCCAACTCTTCCCTCACATCATGCAACTCGGACTTAGTTTGCTCCAACTCCTGTTGAGCTTTTTGCCACTTACTCTTAAATTCTTCTAGTTCTGTTTCTATTGTTGATGCCATTAATTTATTTCTCCTCAATTACTGCAAATATTCTCAAGGTCTCGTTCAAATCAAAATCTAAAAATTATAGGACTTACACAGTACAACGTATTTTCGTCATTGCGACGGATAGGGTTTGCGGAGCAGTCCGGAACGGATAGCAATCTAAAATCCTAATTTTTTGTATCTTATGCGTGAGTCCTCAATTAGTTAATTATAATAATGGATAACTTACTTTATCCTCAACCCAATTGTTTCAAACAATCTTCCTGAAAATGAATTATATTATGTCCGGATAATCAGTGATAAAAAAGTTTTTGTTTGTAGTAAAGCTCTAGCCCGAACTGTAGATAGGGCTAGAGCTTTACTACAAGGTTTAATCATAACTATTCAACCGGACATGATAATTAGTTATTTTGTTCTAATTTTATCTGTTTTAGGCGAGACTTTAATTGTTCAAGAACTTGCTGAGATTCTTGTAGATGGGATGGTAGTTCACTCTTTTGAGAGCTTATTTTCGATAACTTAACTACTGCCATAGGAACACGGGTTTCATCCTGTAGTACGGCTTGTAAAGTTAACTCATACTCGGTAGGGAGCTGACTAAAGTCTATCATTTTTTTAAAGCCAGAGTTTCTAGCAGTTTTGCCATAACTTGGATAATCTTTTGCTATATCAGGTCTTTTACAGTCCAGAGGAATCTTCTGAAATACTTCCCCACAACTAACTAATTCCACAAACTTTACAGGAGCAGTTTTTCCTAATACCCAACCTAATACCCAAGCTAGAGAACTTGTTTTAGTGCCTTTGATTGGTTTATCGATCTCAAATCCCTCTAAATATTCAGATGCAGTTTTAACATTTTTGACAACATCAATAATTTCTATGATATCTTGGTCAGCTAGAAGCTCTTCCATTTCAATATCATCTTGATGATACCGCAAAGTAGGTTCGCTATTCCAGGGATCGTAAGGGATTAATTTCTGGGCTTGAAAATTAGGACGGAAAAAGAATTTTCCTCCTTTATTTAACATGGATGCTGTAAAGGAAAATGAGCTATTTGATATAGCTAATATATCGCATTGACTCAAGATGTAAAAATCTGGATAGTAAGGAGCTTTAGGCAACTCAACACCCAAATCTTTAACTGTAATTGGATNTTCGCTATTCCAGGGATCGTAAGGGATTAATTTCTGGGCTTGAAAATTAGGACGGAAAAAGAATTTTCCTCCTTTATTTAACATGGATGCTGTAAAGGAAAATGAGCTATTTGATATAGCTAATATATCGCATTGACTCAAGATGTAAAAATCTGGATAGTAAGGAGCTTTAGGCAACTCAACACCCAAATCTTTAACTGTAATTGGATTGTAATCTGCAAAATCATCAACAACTGCTTCAATTTCATCACTAGCGATAAATAAAACAGGTTCCTCCAAGGTTTCCCAGAAACTAGCCAACCAATCTTTGTACCATTGATTAGGAGCCATATAAACGTATGTAACATCAGGACGTTTTTCTCCCATCAAATATTTATAGTCTCCCCAACGCAAATGTAAGCCAACTATTGTTTTGCCTCGACTCCGCAGTTGATTCATAGCTGCTGTCATTTTTGATGCTACTTCCCCAACTGGTTGAAACAACGACTGAAAATATTCTTTCTCAGGAGCATAGTATCGAGAATGGAATTGAAAAAAACCAAAGAATTCAACGTTCTTGAATGGTTTCTCTGGATCTGGTATAGAGCGGCGACCAGTTGCTCGATCTAATATTTCTGTAACTCGTGGCAAATTTCGCCAATGAGAAATTGGTGGATCGTTACGACCAAAAAGATACCGCCCGATCCAATTAGGAGTTTCAGCACGCAAGTTGTGTTTATGGGCGTAGGTTTTCAAGAAAGCATACTGATATATTTGATTGCCAAAACGACCATATTTACCAAGCTGGGAAAAAGTAACAACTGGTTTTCTCACATAGAAAGCATCTCCCCAACTAGGATGTGGTGTTTTAGTTGCAACTCGCTCAAAGCCATGTTGCTCCAGAAATTCATCAATTTCGTCAATTAATGCACATCCTTCATAAAGTTCTTCATAGTTAACTTCTGTGTTTATTGCATCAACATATTTTAGTAGATTGGTAGCTCCCTGCAAAGCTAATAATTCTGCACCTTGAATATCAATATTTAAAAAATTGTATTCTTCTGGCTGAATTCCTAACTCTTGTAGCAAGGTATCAAGTGTTTTTGCGGGTACTTTAACTTGATGAGTTTCTTTAACATTAGGATAAATATTACTATGACCTTTCAGTGGCAAAATAGAACTGCTTTGTTCATTGGAAGTAACGTGTAAATCAACGGCTCCATTACGATTACTAATCGCACAATTAATTACTTGTACATGAGGCAAATCAGTTACTTGTTTTTGCAACCGTTCAGACACAACTGGATTAGCTTCAATGAACAAGACTTTTTTGACATTCATTGCTTGATATTGTGCCAGTTCTTGTCCCATATATGCCCCAATATTTACCACACCACGGGGAGTAATAGAATGCTGTTGACACAATTCTTTAATGTCTAACATTAAAATTTTTTTCTTGCCTAACATTTGCACTCTAAATCGCTCATTTACTGCTAAAAAGTTGCTGTATCTAAAATTCTCATATTCCGGCAAAAATTGAGGTATNGGAGTAATAGAATGCTGTTGACACAATTCTTTAATGTCTAACATTAAAATTTTTTTCTTGCCTAACATTTGCACTCTAAATCGCTCATTTACTGCTAAAAAGTTGCTGTATCTAAAATTCTCATATTCCGGCAAAAATTGAGGTATATACTCTAGTTTATCTGCCAAAATCTTAAACATTAAATATCGGCAACTTTGCAAATAATCAAAAGCTTGTTTTAAGGTTGTTTGAGAATCAACATAAGTTCCACCATACTCAAATTGAATGTAATCAATTTTTCCCTGTTTCAATAACTTATCGCAGCCCTGAATCACATCCAATTCGCTACCCTCTACATCTATTTTAATAAAATTAATTCTGTTAATTCCTAGACGCCGACAATAACTATCTATAGTAGTAGTCAAGATAGGAAATTCTCTAGGAGGTTGAAATTTCTGCTGCTTTTCGACATTAACTCTTCTATAGAATGTACTTAATCTAGGGTTATTTTCATAATCATAAAAAGTCTTGATTTCTTCAGATTTTCCTAAAGCAAAATTATTGGGAATAATTTTTCCTGACTGAATTTCTGTAGATAGGTTTTGAATTAAATTTCTATATCCTTGTAACCGTGGTTCAAATAGATGTATTTCAGGATTGGGATGATGAGCCAAAACTTCCTGACTCCATTCCCCAGTCGCAGCACCTACATCAAAAACTATATGATTAGGTTTAATAAATTTGGCAATAACGTGACTTTCTCCATTGTTTTTTAAGGAAATACTTGAATTTGGTTTATTTAGCCGAGAATTAGTAGATGAATTAACAGGATTTATTTGATTCTGATTAGAACGATATGGTCTACAAATTTTAGCTATTTCAGCAGTGGTATACTTCCAATCACGAAAAGTAATAATATTTCCCCATTTAGCTTGAGAATTGAATATTGTATCTGCATCTATATCACAAGATTGTAAGTTAAAAATTGATTCATTTACTGCATTATTTCCATCAATAATAATACTGAAATCGTAGTCACATTTTTTTAAAACACTCAAGCATTTTTGGGTTGCTTCTACATATTTTGGCAACCATCCTCCTTTACCACTTCCTTTAATAGATCCGCCGCCATATTCAAACATTACTACCTGGGGTAAAAGTGATTCTGATAATTCTAAAAACTGGGATATAACTAATGATTCTGCTCCTTCAATATCAATTTTAATACAAGTAATTTTTGGCACATTTGCTTCTGCTAATATTTCATGCAAAGTTTTAGATTTTACCTTTTTTGTTTCTGATGAAATTCCCCACCAATCTGACATTATGGAATTAAAATCTAATTGTTTATTTACACCAATATGCAAAGTTTGCCAACCACTTACATCAGAGCAGCAACTCTCTATTAAGGTTATTTTATGTTGTTTACAAACTTCTGTTAGTTCTTTCACTGGAAGTGGCTCGACAGCTATTGTTTTAAATCCTTGTTGTGCAAACTGCTGACAATAAAATGCAAATGTTCCTACACCAATATCGATACAAAAACCTTCTTTTTTTGGGTCGATAACAGGCAATAAGTTTTCCAACAACGCTTGACAACATTTTTCTACTTTCATTTATAAATCTCCATCAACAAAATTTTTGATTTTCGGCAATTACTATTACTTTTAATTTCTTTTAATTAAATCCTCCATCATATATCCATTTATTTATCACTACCTACCAAAACTTTATTCTGTATTTTCATTGTCCGCTTCATTAACTTCTGCCATTCTTCAGAATTTGTCAGTTTTTCACTATCAAACTCTATACCTTTTGTCTGAGAGAAATTAGCAAAACTATCTAACCAATCCATTACTATTTCTGTCCGAGAATTTTCTGTATATTTCAAAGACTTCTGAAGGCGCTCTTGCATCTCTGCTAAATTATTATTTTGATAAGCATACCATGCTTCCCATATTAACAATTTATATTCTGTTTTACCCTCTGATTTTGAATTGCTCAAAATAGCTTGCTGATATTGTAATTTTTCTAATTCTGACTTAGTTTTTACTAATTCTTTCTGCAAGTTTTGTTGTTGAGATTGAGACTGTTGCAATAATACTTCTGTCTTCCGCCATTGAGTCTGAACTTCTTGCAATACTGCTTGAGTTTCTTGTAGTTGCATTTGCTTATTTTCCCGTTCTTCATCAGTTTGATGTAGTTGAGTTTGAAACTCTGTTAATAAGGCTTTTGTTTGTTGTAATTGAGAGTGAGATTCTTGTATTAATTTTTCTGTCTCCTGAAACTGATACTGTGATTTTTCCCACTCTTCCTGAGTCTGATGTAGTTGATATTTATAAGTTAGTAATTTATTTGCACTTTCATATAAATTCTGTTTTGTTTGTCCTAATTCTACTTTAGTTTGTTTATTTTCCAAATTGGATTTCTCCAATAATTCTGCTGTTTTCTCTAACTGAGATTGAGATTTTTGATGTAATGACTCTGTTTGTTGAAGTTTATATATAAATTGTTCTAATTCTTCTTGAGTTTGATGTAGTTGTGACTGATATTGTCCTAATTCTGCTTGGGTTTGATTTAGCTGAGATTTGATTTGTATAAATCCTTTTTCTGTCTCTTGAGATTTTTTTAATTCACTTTCTGTCTCCTCTAGTGTTGACTGACATTCTCTTAGTTCAGTTTGAGTTTGATTTAACTGAGATTTAGCTGTAGCCAGTTCATTTTCTGTTTGTTCAAATTGTGTTTCAATCTCTTGAAGTTTTTCAAGTTTATCCTGTGTTTCTTCTAATATTTTTTCTGTGTTTTGGAGTTGTTTTTGAGATTCTAACAATTTTGTTTCTGTGGCATCGAGTTGAGTAACATTTTTTTCTAACTCATCTCCTGTTTCTATTAACTTAGACTTGGCTTCGGTTAGTTCTAACTGACTTTGTTCGTATTGATTTTTATATTTTTCTAGTTCTGCTAGTAGAATTTTATTTTGTTTTTCTAAATTAGATAAATTCATCCAATCTTGAAACGCCCAAATTCTATAGGGAGATGATTTAATTAATTCCTGCCAGGAAAAATCTGGTATTTCATCCTCTGGATTCCATGCTCTTGCTTCTAATTCCTGATACATTTCTATAGCTTCAGGAAAGTAATAATCTATAATAGTAGGTCTATGACTTTCTGTTGATACTCGATTATTAAATAATGATGGGTCGTAAACATTTACAGCCGGATTATTCAAGTTTGTCTTAAATTTTTGATTGATTTTTTCAATAAATGCTTCTTGGTTACTAATTATTGTCTGAATATTTATTAACAGGCAATTATTAGCGGCATGATTATAAAAATCAATAATTTTTTGATTGTAGTGTAACCATGATTTTACTGCTAGTTCTGGTTGACTTTTAAATATTTCATCTTGCCAAGAATATAGAGAGTCAACTACTTCCCAAGGAGAACGATAAATTAATATAAATTTGGCATTTGGTAGCAGTTCTGCCCAAAAATCTAGGAACAAAGTTGTGCGGGGTTCTTTCCATCCCCAACTGCCACTTATTGAATTTTTGGCGATAATTTCTTTAGCTTTTTCTTGAAAATTTTCTTCTATATATATTTTTTCTTGTAAAGTCCACCCATCCCCATCTATACCTTGGGATTGTAATACTTGTTTATGAAATTCATAGAAGTCTAGATTTTCCAAATATCCTTTAGTATTGTAGTCTGTTCCCTCCATTAATTTTCGACCAATATGCAAACCTGCGCTTTGGAGGATAGAAGCTGTTAAGGAACTTCCTGAACGGTGCATACTGCTAATAATTAGAGTTGATTTTTCTGTTTTTTGCATCATAGTAGATTTTGATTATGTCTTACTTAAGATTAGTATTTACAAATTGATGATTTCTAATTAATTCCCAAAGGTTTAAAGAGTCTCCTAATAATGGATAATATCATGTCTGGTAGCATGGGTATTGCAAGTGATAAGGTAAGGAAGAAGGAATAATTCAATAATTGATAATTGATAATTGATAATTACCTCTTCCTTTTAGGTAGAGGATTGAAGAACAGGAAAATTTTTTCTTGTTTCTCCACGGCGAGTTAGAGGGTTTAAACCTTTATTTTTCAGTAAAGGAAAAACCTTAGATAAGGTAAATATTTTCCCAACTTTTACACGACGCGACCATACCAGCGCACATGATATTATTTATAGAAATTCCCATACTGATGAGGTACAAAATTCGTTTGTTT
>NZ_LGSU01001341.1 GCF_002260545.1 Hydrocoleum sp. CS-953
CTCCCCTACTCTCAATCTATAATTTTAAATAGATCCCCTTAGGGGTTCTATATTTTCGGACGGGCAGGATGCCCATCCCACTTACATTCATCCCTTAATTCAGCAACGCCCAGTTTTTCAGTTGTTACTGACATGAAAAAAATCCGTGTCCTATCTTATGTTTCTATATCAAGTAGTGTACTCAGCATTAATCTTTACATAGTCATAACTAAGGTCGCATCCCCACGCCTTCCCGCTACCAACACCATCTCCAACTTTGACAGAAATTACCACAGTATCATCCTTGAGATATTCTCCTGCTGCTCTCTGCTGCAAATATTCGCTAGCAGCAGCGCGGTCAAAATCTAAAGGTTGACCATTCTCCATGAGCAAAAAGTCTCCCAATTTTACCTGTAACTTATCCTGCTCAAACTTGACTCCAGCACGACCTGCTGCTGCTGCTATTCTTCCCCAGTTAGGGTCTCGACCAAAAATGGCTGATTTTACTAGAGAAGACCCGGCAATTGTTTTGGCAATTTTATTAGCAGATGCTTCGTCAGATGTTCCATTAACTTGAACTTCTATCAAACAAGTTGCTCCCTCCCCATCACGAGCGATCGCTTTTGCTAAATAAATACAAACTTCTGTTAACATTGCCTCCAACTTTTCTGCTTCTGCTCCCATATTTGTCATAGCAGATGTGNATTTTACTAGAGAAGACCCGGCAATTGTTTTGGCAATTTTATTAGCAGATGCTTCGTCAGATGTTCCATTAACTTGAACTTCTATCAAACAAGTTGCTCCCTCCCCATCACGAGCGATCGCTTTTGCTAAATAAATACAAACTTCTGTTAACATTGCCTCCAACTTTTCTGCTTCTGCTCCCATATTTGTCATAGCAGATGTGCGAGACTGACCATTTGCTAGAGCAATAACTGTATCATTGGTACTCGTATCCCCATCAACAGTAATTTGATTAAAACTGCGATTAACTGCTCTGGTTAACATCTCTTGCCATAATGGAGGAGAAACTGCTGCATCACAGGTAACAAATGATAACATTGTTGCCATATTCGGATGAATCATTCCAGAACCTTTAGCAATACCACCAATACGAACCGGGCGATCGCCCATCAGTGTTTCTAAAGCGATTGATTTTGTAACTAAATCTGTGGTGACAATAGCTTGTGCTGCTGCTTCCCCTCCTTCTGGGGAAACTGTAGAGATTAATTGAGGAATAGCTGCTTTAAGAGCATCCATTTTAATTCGTTGCCCAATGACTCCCGTGGAGGCTAGTAAAATTGAGTCTGGAGAAATATTGAGTGCTTTTCCCAATTCTGTTGCACTTTCCACTGCATCCTGCCAACCTAAATCTCCGGTGGCAGCATTTGCTTGTCCAGCGTTACACAAAATTGCTCTAGCACTTGGTTTATCCTCTAAACGTTGGCGACAATAATCTACACAAGCTGCTCTTACTTGAGTTGTGGTGAAGACTCCAGCAGCGATCGCATCTACATCTGACAAAATTAAGGCCAAATCTGCTGCTCCGGAGGGTTTTAACCCGGCAATTATTCCTGTTGCCCGATATCCTTTGGGAGCTGTTACTCCACCAGTTATTACTTGCCAGTCTGACATTTTTCTTTCCTTTATTTATGATTGTGCTGACTGGCAATTATAGCAAAAGGTAGAGGTTAGAAGTTGATTCTTGATATTTTCTTAGTGTCTGCTATAGCTACTCCCACAATACCTTACTATCATAAACTAGAGCGTTTCGTTTATCCTTCAGTTTCTCTTCTTCTATAATTACTGCCTCAATTTCTTCTACAATCTGCTCAGAAATTCCCATTAAACCAGCCATCTTCCGAACTGCCACTTTTTCTTGATTATTATATTTTGCATCAGCACAACAGGCTTTTATTGCCCAGGGAAAATAGCTACTTTTTTAGAGAAAAAAATTAGTCGCAACTTTTTCTACAATAGTGAAGTTGCGACTTAATATATGAGTCAAAAAAATCATTCAATTATTCGCAAAATATTTCTAACTCATAGCAGCATGACTACGATCATAAGTGTTGACAAAACTAGGATGAGGTTTTCCTTGAATATTGCCCCAATAGTTATCTGCTTCTACACCGACTTCAGTTGCCATACGGTTTAGCATAGACTGTTGGCGATTTTTAATGAGGTTGTGATGGCGCATCATTAATGCACGAGCTTGATTTTTTACATCCATTGTTGATTTTTCCTATTGCTAACTTTTGCTTTTGATAATTTTTTTGAAGTTTGATAATACTCTAACTCATGGAAGCATGACTACGGTCATAAGTAGTGACAAAACTAGGATGAGGTTTTCCTTGAATATTGCCCCAATAGTTATCTGCTTCTACACCAACTTCGCTTGCAGTACGATTGAGCATTGACTGTTGACGATTTTTAATGAGGTTGTGATGACGCATCATTAATGCACGAGCTTGATTTTCTATATCCATTGTTTTAATTCTCCTTTTGGATTAAATTTTGTTTGTTAAAGATGAAATTTGATTCTAAAAAAGGAAGCCAATTAGCTCATGGAAGCACGACCGCGCTCATAATTTTTTCTAAAGGTAGGCTGTACTTTTCCTTGAATATGACCCCAGTAGTGACTACTTTCTAATCCCACTTCAGATATCGCTCTGTTCAGCATTGACTGCTGACGATTTTTGACAAGATGGTGATGATGGACCATTAAGGAACGTGCTTGAAGTTCAGTCAACATACTAAACTTTCTCCTTTGATTGCTTGACTAATGTTTGGGTTGCTTTTTTCCTTTCATCTTTATACTAACAGAGATTTCTGTATCTGTTGTTACTAAATAGTCTTTTGTAATAAATATTTACATTGTTTTAATAATTTGAGATGATTAATATAGCAATCCCCTGCATGGTTGTCATATCTTAGTGGCGGTTAGGAGTCAGGAGTCAGAATTTGCTGATGTTTTCAGGTCAAATTAACTATTATAAAAACTGTCACAACCAATGCGCGGAGGATCAAATTAATTAGGGTTTGCTGAAAAAGTCTTTTTTAAGGAGTAGGGGAGCGTGGGAGTAGGGGAGTAGTAGGGACGTTGCATAACAAAAATACGTTTTCCGTTCCGGAATGCTCCGCAAACATGTCGCGCAGCGAAACGTCCGTACAGGAGTAATTTTTTTCCCAACTCTTGCTAAAAATACGCTCCTTTTTGATTTTTCGGGAACCGTGCATTAAGAGGTGAAACAGGCGTACTTTTTAGCAACCTAAAAAGGCTCAAAGCTTTCTCTGTAAATACTTTGATATTTAATCAGCAAGCCCTAATTAAAAACTTGAAAATTCAAGGGATAAAAATCATAAGAAGTAATACCAATTTCAAAAAAATCATGTTACGAATAGTAAAGCCGATAAAATATTTTGCAGGAAATCGCTTTAATAAAAAAAGATGATTTACGGCCTAAAAATGATATTAAAGCAATTCATTATTACTCCTGACTCCTGAATTCTAAAAATTCCCCTAGCTATTTGTAGCAAAAATTTATCAATTTGGTATAAAATACTATGATTATAGCGCTACGCATTAAGGTTAGGACATTCCTAAATCTTGTTTGCGCAGTATGACCTAAGAAAACCCTTTGACAGTTTACTATTCCCTATTCCCTATTCCCTATTCCCTAGCGCGTAGCGCTATAAAGATAAAAAAAACTCCCCTGGAAATAAAGAGGAGCAAAGAAAAAATTATTGTTAACAGTCTTGAGTAGGTCTGAATTTTATTTTTTGACTGAAGAAAGTTGCCTGTAAACTTGATAGTTAATTTCAGGAAAAATATTGTCGATCGCCTCAACCTTTTCCAACCAACCAGAGTCAATCTTTCCCTGTAGAATCTCGTCATAAAGCTTATTAAAACGCCTCAGATGCGATCGCGTCCTCCGCACAGCATAAGGGACCATAGTACCCGTACTCATAATAAACGCCCAGTCAGAAGATTGAGCCAGCAATAATTCTCGGCCTGCCTGATTTAAAGCCCTTCGTACCAGTTCATCTTGTGCTTCATATCGCGCCAATTCAACCATCCGTTCTGCGGCCTGATGTAAATGAGGATAAATCCAAGAATTAGTATGATTAAGCCAATATTCATGGAAACCCTTATATCCCCAACTCGACTGTGCTGGAAGACAAACTTGATGTTCGGGATGTTTCTGTAAATAATCTGCCAAATGAGTCATCCGATAAGTGCTTTGGTCATACCAAGTTTTGCGAAATAGGAAATCCAAAAACCAAGGCCCTTCATACCACCAGTGACCAAACAACTCAGCATCGTAGGGAGAAACAATAATTGGAAGTCGCTCCATAATATGGTATAAATGCTCAACCTGGCGTTCCCGATTAAACATAAAATTACCAGCGTGTTCTGCTGCTTTTTCTCTAGACCAATAAGGGTCGTAAAGTTCTTTATCTCCTAATCCCAAACCACGACCTGTAATTTTATGATATTTAATGCCTGTATTCTTGCGCTGGCCATTAGGCATAATATAAGGCTTAATATATTCATATTCTGCTTCCCAGCCTAAATCTTTATAAAACTCTCTATATTCTGGGTCTCCTGGATATCCCACTTGCGAAGACCAAACCTGTTGAGAAGATTCATGGTCTCTCGAAAAAACAGCTACTCCTGTTTCTGTAAAGATAGGGGCATAACTACCAAATCTAGGTCTAGGTCGAGCGTAGAGTACACCATGGCTATCTGTTAAGAAGTAACGTATACCAGCATCAGCGAGTAATCGCTCTAAACCTTCATAATAGGCACATTCTGGGACCCAAATGCCTCTGGGACGACGGCCAAAGTTTTCTTCATAATGTTGACAAGCAACTTCGATTTGTGCCCAGACTGCCTCCGGGTACATTTTCATCAGTGGGAAGTAGCCGTGGGTAGCGCCACAGGTCATAATTTCTAGGTTGTTGCTGTCTTGAAACTGCTTAAATGCAGTAATTAAGTCACGGTCGTAACGTTCCCAGAGTTCTCGAACATTGCTGAAGTGAGTGGCGTAATGTTCTGCAAGGTAGCGGATATGACCATTGTGGGTATTGTGGTCAATTTCTTTTTCTGCTAATTCTTCCAGTAAGCTTAAGTGGTGTTCATAGCGATCTTGTAGTAGAGGGTCTCGCAGCATGGCCACCAAAGGTGGTGTGATACTCATGGTCAATTTAAAGTCCACACCATCTCGCTTTAACCCCTCAAACATTTGGATTAGGGGGACATAAGTTTCGGTAATTGCTTCAAATAGCCACTCTTCTTCTAAGACATAATCGCTTTCTGGATGTCGTACAAAAGGGAGATGGGCGTGAAGAACAAAGGCGAGGTAGCCAATAGCCATAGCATTTATAGGTAATAAAACAGTGAACTAAAGTTGAAATTGAAAAAAATTATAATATTTTCTTTAAGATTGTAAGGGTAAAGGGGTACAAAAGTTAATGCTATTTCCAATGTGGAGGAGAGTAGGGAGTGTGGGGAGGAATGGGAAGTTTAGGAAGTTTGGGGAGGGTGGGGAGTTTAGGAAGTTTGGGAGGTGTGGGATATCGAAGATATGCAAGCTGCTCCAATCATAAAAAATAAAACTAATCACGCCACAGAAATCATCAATTATTTCTCCTTTATACCAATTCCCATGCATTATTGCTATACTTGGGCGATACTTCAGTTATTAACCGCTCGGTACAATCAGAATCATTTTTTGGCTGATTTTAGCTAGTTTAATGTTAATTATTCTTATGTTTGCTTCTCTGTACGGAAGTTGCATAGGCAAAAATGCGTTTTCCGTTCCGGAATGCTCCGCAAACATGTCGCCCTCCCTATAAGTTTAATGTCAGCTCTTAGCTGAAAACGTCCCTACCTACTTCCCTACTCCCCTGCTCAAGTAAATATAGAAAAGTTTTTGAGAAATGGTATTACTCCCTACTCCCTACTCCCTACTCCCTACTCCCTTATCTATAAGGATATATAGTACCATCAGGTAAGATTGCGCCTTTTAGTTGGGCATCAATAAAGCTGGCTTTGCTAATATCAGTGTCCCGTAAGTCTGCCCCTCTTAAATCAGCATTCCAAAAAACAGCCTCTGTTAAATCAGCCCCGCGCAAATTGGCCTTCTGGAGATTTGCCCCCCAAAAGTTAGCTGATTTGAGGATAGACCTCTGTAAGTTAGCTTCTTGTAAGTTGGCACTATCGAATTCTGCTTCTGTTAAATCTGTATTGGTAAAATTGGCTTTTTCAAGATTTGTATTAGAGAAGTCAGCATTCTTTAATTCTGACCCAGTTACGTTCATTTTTTTATAATTAGAATTACTGAGATTTATATTGGAAAGGTTACAATAAAAACATTCTTTTGAGCGTTTTAAAGTTCGTGCTTGCCATTTTGTGTATGCGACTACAGGTGTGGCAAAAGCTACTGAAGCTAATAGAGTTGTTATTAATATTTTGAGTTTCATTACATCTTTATCCAGATAAGAGCATACATAGAATGACATTCCACTTTGGGTTTTCCTGCGGAATGCTGCGCAAACATATCGTGAAAGGGAAACAAAAAAACTTGGCGTTGCTGAATAAAGGTATTATTTTACAGGAGTCAGGAGTCAGGAGTCAGGAGCTAGAAAGGAGCTTTGTCCGCGCCTTAAAGAGGGAAAATAATAGGTCTGAGTTACACCCCTATTTAGGAATTTCATACCGTGTTTCAGCAATGCCAAAAACTTTTTCCTTCTTTTCCTCCT
Source organism: Hydrocoleum sp. CS-953 (assembly GCF_002260545.1). Classification (GTDB taxonomy): domain Bacteria; phylum Cyanobacteriota; class Cyanobacteriia; order Cyanobacteriales; family Microcoleaceae; genus Trichodesmium. The sequence goes on from NZ_LGSU01001341.1 coordinate 6,748, forward strand.
GATATAAAATCTGGTAGGATTGGTATAATTAGGTAGTTTTTTAGGAGTTATATTATGTCCGGTAGCATCGGTATTGCAAGCGAGAAGGTAAGNTAGGAATTTCATACCGTGTTTCAGCAATGCCAAAAACTTTTTCCTTCTTTTCCTCCTGATATAAAATCTGGTAGGATTGGTATAATTAGGTAGTTTTTTAGGAGTTATATTATGTCCGGTAGCATCGGTATTGCAAGCGAGAAGGTAAGGAAGAAGGCTCATATTATCTAGGAGAGAAGGAAGAAGAAAAGGAAAAACCTTAAATATGGTTAATATTTCTCCAACTTTTGCACAAACGATACCAGCGGACATAATATGATATCATTCTTCATCAAGACAGTTCCAAAATTATTAGACCTCTCCAGAAAATAAACTTGCTCTTTATTATAAGATAAGCTAGAATCGTAAAATTTAGAGACAAAATCATTTTTCGTATCTTTTTCGTAAGAATAAATTCCCCTGTTCCCTACTAAGCGCAAAAAGTCTATATCTTTATTCACCAGATGTCTATTGATAGCCACAATTATAATTGTTGTAGGGATGTTCCATAGAACATCCCTAAAAGTGATTCTCTAATATTAGGTGATTTTCATCCAAACAATTTTAGAACCTCGAAGGAGAAAAACGCCACAGCTTAATTGTGTCATCAAAACTACCACTAATTAAAGTTTTGCCTTGAGAATCAAAAGTTAAATTCACCCAGGCGGAATGTCCTTTGAGAGTTCCCATTAAACCACCTGTATGAATTTGCCAGAGTTTAATTGTACCTCCAAAATCTCCACTAGCCAAGGTGTTACCATCAGGGCTAAACTGAAGAGATTGCACTTTTTCTGAATGACCTATTAAAGTACGTTGAGAACGCCTACTTATTTGTCGGTGGTAAGTATTTAGATCCCAAAGTTTAATCGTATTATCCCAGCTACCACTAGCTAAGGTATTACCATCAGGACTAATAGCGACAGACCATACAGGTCCACTATGACCCNCTCCACTAGCCAAGGTGTTACCATCAGGGCTAAACTGAAGAGATTGCACTTTTTCTGAATGACCTATTAAAGTACGTTGAGAACGCCTACTTATTTGTCGGTGGTAAGTATTTAGATCCCAAAGTTTAATCGTATTATCCCAGCTACCACTAGCTAAGGTATTACCATCAGGACTAATAGCGACAGACCATACAGGTCCACTATGACCCTTTAGTGTGCGTAGTAGTCTACCATAACGCCAATTCCATATTTTGACAGTACCATCATTACTACCACTAGCTAAGGTTTGACCATTAGGACTGAAGACAACAGACTGCACTTCATCTAAATGCCCATAAAGAGTATACAATAGTAAACCACTATTAATATCCCAAATTTTTATGGTTTTATCTTTGCTGACACTGGCGATCGTATTGCCATCAGGACTAATAGCGACAGAGAAAACATCTTTCAGATGACCATACAAGGTATTTTTCAATCTACCAGTGTAAAGATCCCAAATTTTAATTGTACTGTCACCACTAGCACTAACTAGGGTGCGACTATCTGGAGTTATAGCAACAGACCATATAGGTCCGTCATGTCCTGATAATGTACCTAAATTTTGCCCACTGCGTAAATGTAACAGTTGAATACCCCCATCTGTACTGCCACTCGCAACAATGCGACCATCTGGGCTGGTTGCGATCGACCAAACCGGACCTGAAGTTGTTGCTAAAGTTCGGAGTGGGGAAAGTTGGTCTAGTATTCCTGTAGATGGTGGTAGCGGCGGGNCTAAATTTTGCCCACTGCGTAAATGTAACAGTTGAATACCCCCATCTGTACTGCCACTCGCAACAATGCGACCATCTGGGCTGGTTGCGATCGACCAAACCGGACCTGAAGTTGTTGCTAAAGTTCGGAGTGGGGAAAGTTGGTCTAGTATTCCTGTAGATGGTGGTAGCGGCGGGAGTTTAGTTGTGTACTCATCTGTTTCGGGCTTGGGTACATATGGCTTAACTAAATATGGCTCTCGCTCTACAATAGTGGGCGTTTCTGATAAATCAGAAAGTGATGATTGAGTTTGGGGAGATGGTACGCGAGAACTAATAACTAATGATAATAGAGCGATCGCTGCTGCTCCCCAAACAGTTACACTCCACTTTGGTTTTTGCAGGATGACATCTACTGGTGTGGGTCCGTACTTGATATCTTTAATAATTTCGGCTGCGGACTGATACCGTTGACGATGGTCTCGTTGCACCATTTTATCTAAGATGCGACCTAGATGACGACTAATTGGATCTTTCAAATAGTCTCGCCACACCCATTTATCAGATTTGATATCAAATAGTTCAAATGGTGAAACCATTGTTAATAGATGCAGACAAGTTGCACCTAAACTATATATGTCACTGTTGGGATAGATTTTCCCCTGTGTTTGTTCTGGGGCAGCATATTCAGCGGAACCATTAATACTGCCTATTGATAGTAGGTCTCCATTAGCAGAAATGGTAACACCAAAATCAACTAAAACAAATTCTGGAATAGTTGTGCCTGGTTTTGTCCGACAAATGATATTTTCTGGTTTAATATCTCCGTGAATCAGGTGATGGTCATGGATAAACTCCAACACTGGCAACAACTGATTCAATATTTGCCAAATTTTATTTTCATTAAAGACACCATCTTCTATAAGTTCTGTGGCCAGGTTCCGGCCTTCAATATATTCTTGTACTAAATAACGGTGGCCATCATGTTCTACAGATGCTAATAGCTCCGGAATTTGGGGATGTTTACCGATTTTGTCTAGCTGTACTGGGTCACAGCTAAATGTCGGGATAATTTCTTGACCTTGAAAAACTAGGTCTTTTCTGTCGTCTAGGTTGACAAATTCTTTAATAATACAAGGTGGTTTAGAAGGTTTGTCTTGGTCAATGGCTAGAAATGTACGACTCCAGACACTTTCACCTAAAGGTTTGATGGTCTGATAGCGTTCTTTGAGTATAGGTGGACAATGGGCATAGGCTCCTATTGTCTCATTTTGGCTGACAATTTGCTTGTCACCATCTTCCGGATTTTGGTTGTGAGGATTGATGCGATGATTCATAATCAGCAATCAATTAGCATATTTTTTCTATGATAATATTTATTAGATTTTAGCTACAAATATTATGGAATGGTTAGGGGTTGTTTGACTTTGTAGGAGCAATAAATTACAACTAAAAATTTTTGGAGGATAAATGAGTTTTGACTTTAACCTTGAGAAATTAGTAGTTGGATTGGGTTATATACATTTTTTCACTTTTAATCTGGGTTGATTATTTTCGGACAATTTTTTCAAGAGCAGAATTTAAAATGCTAGAAATTAAAGCCCTAGATTGATATAAAATAGCTTCTGCTTCTTTGCGTTGTCTAATTTCTGCTTTAAGATTATCTTGTTCTATTTTTAATAATTTTCCTTCTGCTTCTAATAGTTGTTTTTGTTTTTTAATTGTTAACTGACTTTTGATTCTGGCTAAAACTTCTTGTTCTTGAAAAGGCTTAGTTATATAGTCTATTCCTCCTACTTCAAAAGCTTTTACTTTATCAAAAACTTC
>NZ_LGSU01001342.1 GCF_002260545.1 Hydrocoleum sp. CS-953
GTGTAGTATTATAGATATAAATTACCGAATGAAACCTAAAAATAGGAAGTGAGAGTTAGCCATTGATTAAAATCAATTGTCATCAAACGACACGGGTTTTAACCCGTCATTATTCTTAATAAAAAAAAGCTGATTTTTGGCTAATCTAAAACTAAGGAGGTGATGCAAATTGTATGGATGTCAGCAAAATTTAATTAAAGAATCTCCAGATGTAATAGCAATTCTTGAATATATCTGCTCTGAAGCCAATAAATTGACAAATTGTGGGATTTATTATTGCCGTCAAATGCTGTTCAAAGCCGGAGTTTTTCTGACTAAAGCGGCACTTGATCGGCAACTCAAAAGTAATATCCACTTCAAAGCAATGCGGTCAGCTTGCGCTCAACAGACATTACATAGTGTGATTGAGTCGTTTAATTCTTATGGAAAATTATTGCAGCTGTACAAGGAGGAAAAATTACATTTTCGCCCTAAGCCACCCAGTTATAGAAAAAAGGGCGGAATGGCAGTTGTAAGTTATCCTGCTCGATGGGTTAAATTGATTGGAAATGAGTTGAAATTCTCTCTAGGAAATCAGCTTAAAGCATGGTTCGGAATTGACCATTTTCTCTTACCTATGCCCTCAAATCTAGACTTTAGGTCAATTAAAGAATATCGCATTTTTCTTCGAAATGGATGTTTTTATATTGAGTTTGTCTACAAACAGCCCGAAATAGAACCTGTTAAAGCTAACAGTAATGTTCTTGGTATAGACCCCGGATTAAATAATTGGATAACTGGAGTATCCAACACAGGAAAATCCTTCATAATTGATGGAAAAAAGGTCAAATATCAGAACCAGTGGTATAACAAAAAAGTCGCCAAGATTAAGATGGAAAAACCTCAAGGATACTGGGATGAAGAACTTGCAAAGATAACCGAAAAACGCAACCGTCAAATGAGAGACAACATTAATAAAGCCACAAGATTTATTATTAATTGGTGTCTTGCTAATAACATTGCAAATATTGTTTTTGGTTGGAATCCATTCAACAAAGAAGGGATTAATATTGGCCACAAGAATAATCAGGAATTTGTGCAAATTCCTACAGCTAAATTGAAAGAAAGAGTTTCTCAATTATGTCAACAATATGGGATTAACTTTATCGAGACAGAAGAGAGCTATACCAGTCAAGCTAGTTTTCGTATCGGATGATTTTCTACCAAAATATGGTGAAAAACCCGTTCGCGAAGCGTCTCCGTAAGGAGATGCGGTGGAAAGCATCAGGAAAGCGGGTTAAAAGAGGTTTATATTGCTCTTCTAATGGCAGTTTAATTAATGCTGACTGTAATGGTTCAGCTAATATAATCAGAAAGGTAAGCGCACAGTTGAATTTCGATTTAACCAAGGCGTGTAGGGCAGTTTTGACTCTGCCAAAACGATATTTTGGGGATTCTCTTTCAAAACAATATCGAAAAGATTGCGAAGCAGCACGGTTTCAACCTGCTGCTTCGCATCCTTTGAGAATCCCCGTCTTTTTAAAGCGGGGAGAAGTCAATAACCAAAATGTAACTTAAAGTGGTAGTCTAGTTCATAGAAAAAAATGTCTGGCATAAATGGCTAAGTAAATCCCATTCTTATGTAAAAAGCCGAGCCAATAAGTCATAAGTCCAGACAATTATATAGGGTCAAAAATAAATTGGCCGTCATCTGCCCACTCACAAGCAGATCGATTCCTAATAGATAAAATGTTAAACTGTTTGAGAAAGTGATTATGCTAGACAATGCTGGTGCGATCGCAGTCCTTAAACACAGAAATAAAGACTACAGCAAGTTAGAAAAATTAAGCAGATAACTATGGCATACAAAAACGCAGTATTAGATGACAAAGCACTGCAAGAAGGCTTAAATAGTATCAACCCCAAATTTGGGGACTTTTGTACTCGTGTAGCAGGTGAAGCATGGGGTCTACCAATAATAGACCAAAAAACCAAAGCTCTAATCACAGTAGCAATAGATGTAGTTAATCAAGATCATGTAGGTCCGGGAAACCCATTTGGCGCTCACGTTAAGATGGCAATGTCTCAAGGGGCAACTTTGGAAGAAATAGAGGAACTGCTAGTATTCACCTGTGTTTATGCAGGATTTAATAAAGCAGCAGGTTGCTTTGGTGCCCTGGGAGAATTAAAAGAGGAATTAAACGAATTATTCCCACCGAAATAATTAAGATTTGCTGAAAAAAAAGTGTTTGGGTAGGGTGCGAAGTCTTGGAGGTGTGAGAAGTTTGAGGAGATAAAATCTTGTTTGCTCAAAAAGCTTCAAAAATCTTTGGGTAACTTCAGCAGAAGTATAGATAAACTCGTAATATTCTGAAAAGCAAAGGCAGCAAACTATGCTATCAACTCTGATCAAGAAAGGAGAAGTTGCCGACTATTCTAGTCGTGACCAGGAAGCACAAGTAGCTTTCTATGTTCTCCTTTGGAAAAGAAAAGGAATAACCCTCGAACTATTTGACGACTATTGGAGAGATGTTCACGGACCAGTTTGTGCCCGTCTACCAGGTCAGTACCAATATTGGCAATTTCATGTTGCCCATAATGATGGGGGAATATGGCCTAGTATCGGAAACTTAGTGGATGCTTCTACTCCAGAAGAAAACTTTGATGGCATTGCTGAATTAACCTTCAAAACAGTAGAAGACCGCGAAACATGGTTCAAAGCGGCGACTATTTTGATGGATGATGAGCATAACATCTTCAGCAAAGCAATAGGTTATAATACCAATCCTGGTAACTCTATAACCTTCAAAGATGGAATTGAAAATGGTTCTCCTAATGGTCATCAAGGGTTAGAAAAGTACCACTGCATGATTAGGAAAGCTGATGGAGTAAGTGTAGAAGAGTTTCGTACATACTATAAAGAGAAGTTTGCTCCAGCTCTGGCAAAAATGGATCAAGTGTTGAAACTGCGATTACATCTATTTGAGGAAGTTGATAACACTAGGCCAGATGCAGGTGGAGTATCCCACTCTGAACTACCAGAACTAAATTATCAAGCTGCAGTAGAAATAGCTTACTGGAACCGCTTAGAACTAGAACTACTTTTTGTATCTAAAGAATATCAAGAGTTAGTGAGCGAACACAGTAAGTATGTCAAACAAATAAGACCATTTCCAGAAAGGACTGCTTACACATTTGTCAATGATGGTAAAATGACATTGGCAGGTCAGCGCAGCTCAACAGTAGCTCAGTTAATTATGGATATTGGAGCTGCTAATCAACTACAAAATGATGTAGTCGATCTAATGTTGACTAATAATTTGACTCATTAATTCTTAATTTTAACCAAGCAAAAAACAACTAACGGGGATATTATGCGCCAACGCACAAATTACTACAAAGACCTAGCAGTAGATTACTCTCGAGCCGTTCCAGTAGCTGCTGATGTTGCCACAGAGATGATTACTCTAGCAGAAAAATTTATTTCTATGAAAGAGGAAACATTACCAGCAGTTGGTCCTGACTACACATTAGAACAAATAGAGAAAGAAAATAAAGAGTGGTGGCCTACTCATTGTGAAGCTTTGAGGCAGAGTCGCGGTGATCTTCTCACGGCAGAATATTACAAGGATTTGATTTATTTGTGCCAAGACGGACAATATTTTGGTCTAGAGGAACAAAAAGAAAGGGAACAGCATTGGTGGGCATTGATTTCTCAGCCAGGATGTGTTATGTGCTGGCCAATAGTTATGTTTTCTGGAGAACATACATTTTTTGAGTGGAAAAGTGTAGATGTGGAAACTAACGAAACTATTGCAAAGGGAAATGTAACTTGGGTGCGTCGCGGTCACAGAGGTGGTTGCTATTTGAAAACTGAACAATTAACATTCTACCGGGATGTATTTGCAGCAGCAGAACTTCTGAAATTGATTACGACATAAAACTAGATATAGTAATCCTAGACAGGTTGCAACATTTTTGTGTAGGGGTTTGGTTTCCCAACCCAAGTCATTTCAGTTTTGTGTAGGGGTTTGGTTTCCCAACCCAAGTCATTTCAGTTATCAGTTAACAGTTAACAGTTAACACCTGCCTCTGGCTAAACCCAGAGGCTTGAAATACTGAATTTGATTTCTCTTGGTCGATTAGATATGGCGTTTAGCGTTCCGCACAACTTTCCTGACGGAATGCTCCGCAAACGTTAACGCTGCGCGACATATAAAGCGGAGCGGCTCTGCGCTCTTCGGGAGACCCGCTCCTACGGACCCGCTTCGCTAACGCCATCTCATCCTGACGGACTGCTCCGCAAACGACCGCTTTTTCATCCCCTTAAAAGGGGAGGCTTGAGACCTGATTTTTTGGTGAAAAAGGGATTTGGAGACCAAACCACTACAGTTTTTTTCACAAGTTATTACTGAAAATCTGGCGCTTTTTTTATTCTCAAAAAGTCTAAAGCATTTATTGTTAAAGGTTTGAGATTTAATCAGCAGAGTAACAACTAAAAAAAGTCTGAGATAATTGTAATAATTGCAATCTAATTGAATCTCTTATTTTGAGTTATTTTATCTGATTTGAAAGCTAGAATAACATCTGAATAAATATTTTATTTGTAGATTATACCCGATCAAGAAAATCAGGAGTCAAAAAAAATGGCAACAGCAACAAAAGGTAAAATAGGAGTCTTAATTGAAGACCATTTTGATTCTACAGAATATCGTAAATTTAATGAATTTTTTCCCACAAAAGGCTATGAAGTAGAATATATTACTCACTTGTGGGGGCAAAAAGAACTACATTTTGGCTCTAACCCAGAGAATAATGTTGTGGAAGAACAAGTTACAGTTTCCACAGAAGTTAATGATGTTAATCCCTCAGATTATAAAGGTATTATCTGTATTGGTGCTTATGCCACAGATAGGTTGCGTTATCAGGTAAACCCCAAAAAAGGTGAAAAAAATCAAGCACCAGCAGTAGTATTTTTGCGGAATGCTGTTAATACAGAAAATGTAAAATTAGGAGCAATTTGTCATAGTTTATGGCTGTTTTGTGCTGACAATGAAATGCTTAAAGATAAAAAAGTTACCTGCGCTCATAATATCATTTGTGATGTAGAAAATGCTGGAGCAGATGTAATATTTGATGGAGACCAAACAGCAGATTTAGTTATTGATGGTAACTTAATCACAGCAAAACATCCAGGTGTAACAGATGAATTTATGGAAAAATTTGTGGAAGCCATCGAAGCTAACTAAATTAGAACTTGCGCTCCAAAATTTAAGAAACCGGGTTTATTACCCTGATTATTTTCCTATCACGAAATTTCCTCTATAAACCCGGTTTCTGCCTAATTCCTATAAATATTAAGAGAGCTTTTCTGTTCAAAACTTGTAAACACAGTTTAAAAATAATCCAAACATGAGTATCCCAGTAGAGTTTACCTTTTCAGACCTGATCGCCGGGTATGTTACTAACTTCGACTCAGCTACAGATATTTTTGGCATCAAAACAACAGACGGCAGAGAATTTCAAGCCCGACTATCCCCCACAAGTTATGCAAAACTAATACAAAACTTAGATGAAGCATACCCAGATGCTACAGGTTCTATGCGCTCAATGTTGCAACCTGGTCGGTATCTATTCACTTATGGAGTATTTTACCCAGATAGTCCCATATTTGAAGCCAAACAAATAGTATTTGTCGGTCGTCAAGCAGATGACTATATATTTGAAAAACAAAACTGGTGGGTAGATCAGGTTCGCTCCCTAGCTAATTTTTATGTCAAAGCTCAATTTGGTGACGAAGAAATAGACTACCGCGACTATCGCACAACCTTAAGTCTATCTGGTGCAAAATCACAGGTAAACTTCCGTCAAGAAACTGATACTATCTCCCGGATGGTTTACGGAATGGCTACAGGATACATGATGACTGGGGACGAAATTTTCCTAGAAGCAGCAGAAAAAGGTACTGAATATCTGCGAGACCACATGAGGTTTGTGGACTTAGACGAGGGTATTGTTTATTGGTATCATGGTATCGATGTGCAAGGGGAACGGGAACAGAAAATTTTCGCTTCAGAATTTGGCGATGACTACGATGCTATTCCTGCTTACGAACAAATTTACGCCCTGGCAGGTCCGTTACAAACTTATCGCCTCAATGGTGACCCTCGGATCATGGATGATACGGAGAAAACTATTAAGTTATTCAACGACTTTTTCCTAGATAAAAGCGATCGTGGTGGTTATTATTCTCACTTAGATCCTATTACTTTAGATCCAGTGAGCGAGTCATTAGGGCGGAACAAAGGTACCAAAAACTGGAACTCAGTGGGGGACCATGCACCAGCATATCTAATTAATCTCTGGTTGGCAACAGAAAAACCAGAATATGCAGATATGCTCGAATACACTTTCGATACTATCGAAAAGCGTTTCCCAGACTACGAAAACTGCCCCTTCGTCAATGAAAAATTCTTTGAAGACTGGAGTCCAGACCAGACTTGGGGATGGCAGCAAAACCGGGCAGTAGTTGGTCACAACATGAAAATCTCCTGGAATTTGATGCGGATGAATAGCCTCAAACCAAAGGATACTTATGTTGATTTGGCAAAGAAAATTGCTGATGTAATGCCAGCAGTAGGTAGTGACCAACAACGGGGAGGTTGGTATGATGTGGTAGAAAGAGCATTAGGAGAAGGTGAACAGACTCACCGTTTTGTTTGGCACGATCGCAAAGCTTGGTGGCAACAAGAACAGTCTATTCTAGCTTATTATATTCTGGCTGGAGTTTTAGGAGATGGAGAATATCATCGTTTAGCGCGGGAAGCTGCTGCTTTTTATAACGCCTGGTTCCTGGATACAGAAGATGGTGGGGTTTATTTCAACGTTCTTGCTAATGGTATTCCATTCTTAGCAAGTGGTAATGAAAGAGGTAAAGGTTCCCACTCCATGAGCGGTTATCACTCCACAGAATTATGTTTCCTCGCGGCAGTTTATACTAATTTGTTGGTGACTAAACAGCCGATGGATTTTTACTTTAAGCCTATTCCTGGTGGTTTCCCTGATAATATTTTGCGAGTATCACCGGATATTTTGCCTCCTGGCAGTATTAAAATTGGGTCGGTAGAAATTGATGGTCAACCTTACAGTGATTTTGATGCGGATAAACTTTTTGTCAAGTTGCCTGAAACTAAGGAACGGGTGACAGTTAAGGTGAATATTGTACCGAACTGATAAAGTATAGTAAGTTCAGTAGTGTAGTGACACAGCCAAAATAGTCCAATAGTAGGGGCGGGTTTTAACGTAAATTTTCATGCTTAACCTATGATTTATATAAACCCGCCCTAATGCACAAAATTAGCTGTGTCATTCCAGTCCAGTAGGGTGCGTTAGAGAAGCGTAACGCACCGAAATATATGGGAGAGGCGGTGCTTAACTCGAACCCGAAAAATATATGGGAGAGGCGATGCGTTACATTTAATTTTTCCTGACGGAATGCTCCGCAAACATATCGGCGACAGCCGAAAACGCACCCTACTGAACTAATTATTATGTTGGGTTACTCCTGCAAAGAAGCAAGCTACGTTCCATGCTTTGCTTTGCTTTGCTAACGCAAACAACCCAACCTACATCTAAAACATCTGAGTATTATTACAATAAATCAAATGGCAATCGAAATTAATATTAGAACAGAAGAAGAAATTAAAGTAGTAGAATTAACAGGAGACATTGACGCGAATACAGCACCTAAAGTTTCCGAACAAATACTACCCCTAACTACTCCTGACAGTAAAATTCTAGTAGATATGACCAATGTGCCATATATGTCTAGCGCTGGGTTACGCACATTACTATCTTTGTACAGACAAACACAAGCAAAAAATGGAAAAGTAGTATTGGTAGGACTTTCTGAAGAACTTCAAGATACTATGTCTGTGACTGGGTTTCTAGACTTTTTTACAACTGCTACCAATGTTGAGTCAGGAATAGTAACACTCAAGGAATAATTGATAATTCATAATTAATAATTGATAATTAGGACTTGCTGATTAAATCTCAAAAATTTCTAATTTCTCCTGACTTTATAGGGATGTTGCATGCAATGTCTACTCCCTAGAGTAGCAAAAAGACTTTTTCAGTAAACCCTAATTAGAGATGGTTTTCATTATCAATTATCAATTATCCATTATCAATTATCCATTATCAATTATCCATTATTAATTATCCATAAGTCATGTTACTAGATCGTATTGATATTCACCCTACCCACAGTCACGGTGACTTTAAACTGCGTAGTGGAAAGCCTTTTCCATTCGGTGCAACTATGGTGCCTGGGGGAGTAAATTTTTCCATCTTCTCTTCTCATGCCACATCCTGCACATTAGTCTTGTTTCAAAAAGGCGCTCCAGAACCAATGGCAGAAATTCCCTTTCCTGAAGAATTTCGGATAGGGAATGTTTATTGTATGATTGTCTTTGACCTCAATGTTGAGAATATCGAATATGGTTATCGCATGGATGGACCGAATAATTTCCATGACGGTCAATGGTTCGACAAAAGTAAAATTCTTATGGACCCCTACGCTAAGATTATTGGGGGTCGGGATGTTTGGGGAGAAATACCAAACTGGGATGATACTTATCAACACCGAGCCAGAATTGCTTATGATGATTTTGACTGGGAACATGACCGCCCTCTAGAAATTCCGCCAGAAGATCAAATTATTTATGAAATGCACGTTCGTAGCTTTACTGCTCATCCCTCTTCTGGTGTCAAACATCCTGGAACATTTGCTGCTATTCGTGAAAAAATTCCTTACCTCAAAGAATTAGGTGTTAATGCTGTTGAGTTAATGCCTGTTTATGAATTTGATGAGTTTGAAAATTCCCGCCCCAGCCCTATAACAGGGGAAATGCTCTACAATTATTGGGGTTATAGTACGGTCGGATTTTTTGCTCCGAAAGCTGGATATGCAGCTACAGGTAAGTTAGGGATGCAGATGGATGAGTTAAAAACTCTAGTTAAAGAGCTGCATAAAAATGGCATTGAAGTAATTCTGGATGTTGTTTTCAACCACACAGCAGAAGGAAATGAAAATGGTCCGACAATTTCTTTCCGGGGTATTGACAATAAGACCTATTATATGTTAACACCCGAAGGTTATTATTTTAACTTTAGTGGTTGCGGTAATACTATTAATTGTAATAACCCAATTGTCAGAAATGTGGTATTAGATTGTTTGCGCTATTGGGCAAGTGAATATCATATTGATGGTTTCCGGTTTGATTTGGCTTCAATTCTCGGACGTGACCCCTGGGGCGCACCATTAGCAAATCCTCCACTTTTAGAAACTTTGGCTTTTGACCCAATTTTAGCTAACTGTAAGTTAATTGCAGAAGCTTGGGATGCGGGTGGTTTATATCAGGTAGGTTCTTTCCCTGCTTTTGGACGTTGGGCAGAATGGAATGGTAAGTATCGCGATGCTATTCGGAAGTTTATTAAAGGTGATTGTACTGTAGGAGAAATGGCGCAACGCATACAAGGTTCCCCAGACCTCTATGCTTGGCAAGGTCGCGCACCCGCAACATCTATTAATTTTATTACCGCCCATGACGGTTTCACTTTAGCTGATATGGTGTCCTACAACGATAAACATAATGAAGCTAATGGGGAAAATAATAATGATGGTGCGAATGATAACGAAAGTTGGAACTGTGGGGCGGAGGGTTGGACTGATGACCCAGGAATAAATGCTTTGCGTAGTCGTCAGATGCGAAATGCGATCGCAATTATGATGGTTAGTCAAGGTGTACCCATGTTGCTGATGGGTGATGAAATAGGGCGGAGTAAAAATGGTAATAATAATACTTATTGCCACGACTCGGAACTAAATTGGTTAAACTGGGAATTTCTGGGAACTAATGCCGAATTATTTAGGTTTGTAAAGAATTGTATTGCATTTCGGAAAGCTCACCCAGTATTAAGAAATCACAACCATTTCCGAAATCAAGATTATGCTGGTAGTGGGAATTTAGATATTACTTGGCATGGTACTCAGGTTTGGAATGCTGACTGGTCTGAACATTCTCGGACTATTGCTTTTATGCTTTGTGGTAAACACGCCAGAGAAGCAACAGAAAAAGATAATGATATTTATGTAGCAATGAATATGCACTGGGAAAGTATCTGGTTTGATATTCCCGGTTTATCAGATGGGAAGAAGTGGTACGTTTTTGCTAATACTGCTTGTGCCTCACCACAAGATTCTTGGGTACCTGGGACTGAACCTGTGTTAGAAAATCAACAGGGGTTATTGCTTGGCGATCGCTCCGTAGTTATTCTGGTAAGTAGATAAGGAGTAGGGGAGTAGGGGAGTAGGGGA
>NZ_LGSU01001343.1 GCF_002260545.1 Hydrocoleum sp. CS-953
CTTATGATACTACTCGCATGTACGCAGCAGAAAGGTTAGAGGAAATTGGCAGGGAAAAGGAGATCAAAAAAGTTGTCATTGTCACATCCTTAAAATACTGTTTATCATTTGTAGGCCACCTAATTGACAGCCATCGCTTCTATGAATGCTACCCAATAATCTGGGAATGTGCCCAAACTCTCCCCTACCCAGAATTTTATCAAGCTTGGCATTCTCCATTTCGATTTAAAAAACCTCGTTGGTTGTCTTGATAGTTATGCTTTCTGTTAGGATTAGTCGTAGTCTTTCTACTCACCTGAAAGTAGGTTGGGTAGAACGAAGTGTTTCGCTGCGCGACATGAAAAGCGGAGCTTATCCGTTAGGATAAACCCAACACAAAAGTCTTAAAAGTTGGGTTACCCTTACGGGAAGCAAGCTACGTTACCTCAACCCAACCTACAAATTCTATGATTTCCACTTTAATTGACCGTCTAATATTTGCTTCTCGCCCCATGAATAGTCAAGATTGTTTAGTAGTAGGGGTGACATTGTTAGTTTATGGAGCCATAGCCTTACCGTTAGGCTTTAATTCCAGATTTTTGCGAGTAAGTCGAGGTTTTCGGAATCTCAAAGAATTATTTCAGGGGTTGGTAGTGGCATTCTTCACTCCATCTTTAATAGAAGAGCTGATATTTCGAGTTTTATTATTGCCTCATCCCACCGAGAGAATTTCAATTATTGTGTGGTCTTTGTGGGCAGCATTAAGTTTATTTTTATTTATTATTTATCATCCAATAAATGCTCTAACTTTTTATCCCCAGGGAAATCCTACTTTTATGACACCAATTTTTTTGACATTGACAGGATTTTTAGGTTTAGGATGTACAGTAGCTTATCAATTAACTGGTTGTTTGTGGGTTCCAGTAATTATTCATTGGGCAGTAGTTGTAATTTGGCAATATTGGTTAGGTGGTAAAAAAAAGTTGTATGGAAATAACTAATATTATAAAATTAAATATATTTATTAACAAAAGCTTCAGGAGTTAGGCACTCAAACTCTCCAGTTTTTTCGACAATAGCCTTAACTAATTTATAGTTAGCCGACACAAAACATTGAGCTTTACCTGTTTTAGCAGTTAAATAAACTCCTGCATCCTCTCTAGGAATATTACCTAAATTCTCAATTATTTCTAGTTCATTTTCATCCAGTAGAACATAACAAACTTGAAAATCTTGCCAAATTCTATCGATTATTTCTCCACTCCAATCTTTATTTCGCAGACGTTTCGCCACTCGCAAAATTTCTTCAAGCAATATTTCGGAAATTACAACTTCAATTAACGAAGATTGTTTCATGCCTAAACCAGCCCATTGAAGACATCTAAACTCATCACTTTCTGGAGTAGCGAAACCAATAATATAAACATTAGTGTCAAAAAATATACGACTAGGAGAAATAGTCATTTTTTTATTTAAAAGTATTATCAAATTTAATAACATTAATAACCAAAGAAAGAAGGTATGAGACCTCCTCTTTTAAAAGAAAATTCCATATTTCAAGCCTCTAGCTAAAGGCGATGGTACTGATAACTGATAACTGATAACTGTTAACTGAAATGGCGTTCTTGTGAAATTTCCTGTCTCACTTCTCGTACTAAATTCACTATATCCTCTCTTGATTGATATCCTGCCTCTGCTAAATCTTTAGCAAATTCTGACTGTAACTTTTCTATAGGCATTAAAGAATATTGAGCAGATTTATTTTTCCTAAGTTCAACTATCATTTTTTCAATTAAACTAATTTGTTCAGAAACAGGAAGTTGTGTAGCTAAATTAAACACTTGTTCTAACATAATAATATTACCTCAGTAAAAAATAATAACCCTCTAGGGATCTTCTATGGAATGTCCCTACTTTGTTTTTAACTAACAATCGGGTTTGTATGGACATAATATAAGTATTATAATATCTAATATCAAATCCGCTTAATTCGGTATAAAAAAATTTTCATCTCCAGCTAATGTGCAAATCTTTCTAAATGCTCTTTTCTCCTGACTCCGTACGGACGTTGCATGCAACGTCCCTACCTCCTGACTCCTAGATTCACTATCTAATTACACCGATGCCACCGGATTTGATATAAAAGACAAACCCGCCTTCTTATTTAAGAATTTATTATGAGGAATTGAAATATGGCTTTTAGTGATTTTAAAACAATCTCCGATGTACAAAAAAAGTATAGAATTAAATACTCTGAAGAGAACTTCATAGTTAACCAAGAATTATTACCATCAGACATTTTTATCAAAGATTTTGAATTTAACAAAGAAAACATAGATTTGTTTGCCTCAGAAGCATCTCGCAGCGAAATTATAATCTCTCCACTATTGCGGGAAGTATATAAAAAACATTATCAGAAATATTCATTTTGGATTCGCAAAAGTATCTCCTACGATGAAACTCTATCAGGAACACCAGACTATCTTTTTTCACAACGTTCTGAACTTGGTAAAACAGTATTAGAAAAACCCATTGTTATCGTTGTGGAAGCTAAGAAAAATGATTTTGAACAAGGTTGGGGGCAATGTCTAGCCGAGTTGTTGGCGTCACAAAAAATAAATGATAACTTCCCAAGGGCAGTCTATGGAATAGTTACAGATGGTAACTTATGGCAATTTGGCAAACTGGTAGCAGATACATTTATCAAAGATTCTGGTAATTTTACTATAGATAATCTTCCCAGGGTTTACGGTGCTTTAGAAAACCTGGTTCAATTAGTTGAAGAGGAAGACTAGACACAGATTTGGGCACGGATAAACGGATTAATTATTTGTCATCATCCGTGTATCTGTGGCAAAATCCACGTTTAGCCACTATCTAGCTTGATCGTTGTTGAGTCATAGCGATTACTTCTTCCACTGTCAAATCTGAGATATTGTCAAGAGTCGGCAGTATATCAGTTCCAGAAAACACCAGTGGTAGTTCTTCGTTCTCCCAAACCCAGATTTGCTGTCGCTGAATATCAATTAACCAAGCAAGTTGAGTCCCGTTACCCAAACAGTGCAGAATTTTGTTCTGTAGGTCTAATGTGCGTCGATCCGGGGAATGAATTTCAATTATCCAGTCGGGTGAACCTTGCGGTGGACCATCTTCATCACTAAGGCGATCGCTTTTGACAACTACAATATCTGGTACGGGAGATAAGGGAGGAATGATGCACCGGAGTTCTTGAATAGCTTCATAAGCTTCGGTTTTGTTGTTAATGGCGTTGACGAGGTTCCGCTGGAGGCGGGAATGAAACAGCGTTGGCATCGGTTTTTGTTGTGGTTGTCCATGGATAAATTCCCAAGCAGGAGAAGTTTCGATGTTGGGTTGTTGGAGAAAAGCGTCTAAGGAATTAGTAGTAGTTGGTAATTGCATAAATTTATTTTTTCATACTTTTTTTTAGGGAACAGGGAACAGGGAACAGGAAGAAAGAATTGATTTGATTTTTTATCTTTAGAGATATCTATTAGTCAAAAATGATAACCCTTTAGGGATGTTGCATAACAAAAATGCGAACGTCCCTACTTTGTTGTCTACTGAAATGAAAAACGCTGTAGATGTGAAATAATTTCCTGACATCACTATATTGTCAAAGTTTTAAGCCTATAAAATCTTACTTTTGACTTTTGACTTTTGAATTTTGACTTCACTTCGCTTTCACCAAATCTACACCCAACCGCTTCAACGAAAGTCGCTCATTTTCCACATCCACAAAAATAGTGTCACCATCATTAAATTCACTCCGCAAAATACTTTTAGCAATTTGCGTTTCCAACTCCCGTTGAATTGCCCGCTTTAACGGTCTTGCGCCATACACCGGGTCATACCCAACATCTGCCAAAAAGTTAACAGCAGCATCAGCAAGCTTCAATGACATCTTACGTTCAGCTAACCGCTTCTCTAAACGCACAACTTGCAACTGCACAATTTCTCGTAACTGCTCTTTCTGCAACCCATGGAAAATAATAGTTTCATCAATACGGTTGAGAAACTCCGGTCGGAAAGCACCACGCAAAGCATCCATCACCCGATGCTGCATTTGCTCATAGTCATCAGTGACATCCAAAATATACTGTGAACCGATATTACTGGTCATAATAATCACGCTATTCTTAAAATCAACCTTGTGACCTTGAGCATCAGTAACGCGACCATCATCCAATATTTGCAGCATAATATTAAACACATCCGGGTGCGCTTTTTCTATTTCATCAAACAAAATCACCGTATNTCCATCACCCGATGCTGCATTTGCTCATAGTCATCAGTGACATCCAAAATATACTGTGAACCGATATTACTGGTCATAATAATCACGCTATTCTTAAAATCAACCTTGTGACCTTGAGCATCAGTAACGCGACCATCATCCAATATTTGCAGCATAATATTAAACACATCCGGGTGCGCTTTTTCTATTTCATCAAACAAAATCACCGTATATGGGCGACGGCGAATAGCTTCAGTTAACTGACCACCTTCATCATAACCAACATATCCAGGAGGCGCTCCAATTAAACGAGACACAGCGTGTTTTTCCATATACTCAGACATATCAATACGCACCATCGCATCTTCGGTGTCAAATAAATATGCTGCCAATGCTTTTCCTAACTCTGTTTTCCCCACACCAGTTGGACCTAAGAAAATGAAACTAGCAACTGGACGGTTGGGGTCTGCTAAACCAGCACGCGATCGCTGAATTGCATCAGAAACAGCAGTCACTGCTTCATTCTGTCCAATAACTCGCTGATGCAACTCTTCTTCGAGATGCAGTAGTTTTTCTTTTTCTGACTCTACTAATTTGCTGATGGGAATACCAGTCCACTTAGAAATAATTTCAGCAATATCAGCTTCTGTGACTTCTTCCCGCAACAAAGTTTGACCGCTGGTTTGAGTTGCTTCTAGTTTTGCCTCTGCTTCTTCTACTTGTTTTTGCAAGTTAATCAGTTTACCAAATTTCAACTCAGCAGCACGGTTGAGGTCATAATTTCGTTCTGCTTGTTGAATCTCAATATTGACTTTATCAATTTCTTCTTTGAAAGTCTGAATTTTGCCAATGATACCTTTTTCTGATTCCCACTGAGCATTAAGAGAACGTTGCCCTTCTTTCAAGTTGGCTAAATCTTTTTCTAGTCTCTCTAACCTTTCTTTGGAAGCAGCATCACTTTCTTTTTGCAGTGATAATTTCTCCATTTCTAGTTGGAGAATTTTGCGGTCTATTTCATCAAGTTCTTCTGGTTTGGAGGTAATTTCCATTTTCAGTTTAGCAGCAGCTTCATCTACTAAGTCGATCGCCTTATCTGGGAGGAAGCGATCGCTAATATATCGAGTAGATAAAGTAGCAGCAGCAACTAAAGAACTA
This sequence comes from Hydrocoleum sp. CS-953, assembly GCF_002260545.1. Lineage (GTDB taxonomy): Bacteria > Cyanobacteriota > Cyanobacteriia > Cyanobacteriales > Microcoleaceae > Trichodesmium. The sequence continues at coordinate 5,390 of NZ_LGSU01001343.1, forward strand.
TCGGAAATTTTCACACCATGATGTACTTCATAGCGTTCTTTAAGACCCCGTAAAATTGAGATGGTATCTGGTACACTAGGTTGATCGACATAAACTTGTTGGAAACGACGTTCTAAAGCAGCGTCTTTTTCGATGTATTTACGGTACTCGTCCAGAGTTGTCGCACCGATACATCTAAGTTCTCCTCTAGCTAACATTGGTTTGAGTAAGTTACCTGCATCCATTGCACCTTGGGTTGCACCTGCTCCGACAACGGTATGAATTTCATCTATAAATAAAATGATTTTACCGTCTGAGTCGGTAACTTCTTTGAGAACAGCTTTCAGACGTTCTTCAAATTCGCCTCTAAATTTAGCACCAGCAATTAATGCACCCATATCTAGGGCGATGAGTTGGCGTTCTTTCAGAGACTGGGGAACATCACCAGCGATGATGCGTTGAGCTAGACCTTCGGCGATCGCTGTTTTACCGACTCCTGGTTCGCCTATTAATACTGGATTATTTTTTGTNTCTTTGAGAACAGCTTTCAGACGTTCTTCAAATTCGCCTCTAAATTTAGCACCAGCAATTAATGCACCCATATCTAGGGCGATGAGTTGGCGTTCTTTCAGAGACTGGGGAACATCACCAGCGATGATGCGTTGAGCTAGACCTTCGGCGATCGCTGTTTTACCGACTCCTGGTTCGCCTATTAATACTGGATTATTTTTTGTACGACGACTGAGTATTTGAATAGTGCGTCGAATTTCGTCATCGCGTCCAATAACAGGGTCAAGTTTACCTTCACGAGCAAATTCTGTCAAGTCGCGACCGTATTTTTCCAGCGCTTCATATTTGCCTTCAGGATTTTTATCTGTTACTTTGTGATTACCTCTAACTTGAGAAATGGTTTCTTTGAGCTTTACTTCATCTAGTTTAAATTCTTTATAGAGATTTTTACCAAAGCGATCGTCTTTTAGGTAAGCTAGTATTAAATGTTCGATAGAGATGTATTCGTCTTTATATTCTTGGCGATATTTTTCGGCATTATCTAATAAGGTATCCAGACTGCGACCTAAGTAAATATTATTGGGTGTATTTTTGACTTTTGGTTGACGGTTGATAAAGGTGTCTGTTTGTTCTTGTACTTTAGAATTTGAAACTCCTGCTTTATTAAATAGACTGGTTGCCAGTCCATTTTGTTCTAACAAAGCTTTCATTAGGTGTTCACTTTCAATTTGTTGATTTTGGGAAGTTTTAGCAATGTCAGGAGTGCGGGATATTGCTTCCCAAGCTTTTTCTGTAAATTGGTTAGGATTATTTGGCTGCATAATTTTTTGTTTTTTATTTTTTGTCTATATGTTTTTCTTTAATTTTAACTTGTAGGTGTGAATAAATTTTAGTAGAAAAAACCGTTTTTTCTTATTGGGTATTCACCCTTTGGTATAACCTTAATGAAATTTTGTTAATTATCTATTAGAATTTTTACCAGAATTAAATACCGTTCAGGTTATTACTCTTTCTGGAAAACAAACAGTAACTTTATAATTTTCTTCTGACGGACTTTCTATATCAACCTTTGCTCCCATTATTTTATCTAAACCTTGATAATCTCTCAACTTTAAATAACGGTAACGCCATAATAGATTATAGTTCAATACATGGACTTTATTTTGATTTTTGATGCCAATACCACTGACTTCAAAAAATATGTAATTCTGAGAACTATTCAAATACTGGACAAATTTCTTTTGATCATTTTGTAGTTCCTGAGTGTTTACCTTTTTGACACTGAGTGTAACCATACTATCTTCTGTCTCTTCAATGCTGCTAACTAATAAAGTTATGAGTATATCTTTGACTTTTGACATCTTTGCATACATAGTACCCAGATTTTCTCCTAAGATTAATTTGAAATTCTTCCCATTTTTATCCGTAATATTCTTCACTCGATCGACCACATCCTGAATTAGCTGATTAACATCAATATTTTCTAAATCAAGTGTAATTTTACCAGTTTCTATTTGGGCAATATACAAACAATCGCTAACCGTTTTTAGGAGGTATATAACAATTTCCTTCATCTGTTCTAGATCGGATTTTACCTCGGTGGTGAAATCGTCATCTCCTACTTCAAAAGCTTTTTCATCAAGAATAATTTCAATCTCTCTAAGAATCGCATTTAGGGGTGTACGAAATTCATTGATTAATTTAAGTTTATCTAAAATGAAAGCTGTTTTTGCTTTGGCTTTGATTTTAGCTTCCTGGAATTGTTTTATATATGTTGCTAATTCTTCTCGACTATATATTTCAGAAGCTTCATACTTGCCTTCGAGGTTTTTGTCTGTTAATTTTTTAACTTGGGAAATAGTTTCTTGAAGTTTGGCTTCATCTAAGGGTAATGTATCATTCATTCTTTCTGGAAACCAAATAGTGAACGTTGAACCTTCTCCGTATTCACTTTCCACTTCAATTTTTGCCCCCATTATCTGACACAAACGTTGACATATTGCCAATCCTAAGCCTAAACCACTATAGCTACAATGGGTAGTTAAAGGTTCAAATATATCTTTTAACTGTTCTTCGGTCATACCAATACCAGTATCGCTGNCATTCATTCTTTCTGGAAACCAAATAGTGAACGTTGAACCTTCTCCGTATTCACTTTCCACTTCAATTTTTGCCCCCATTATCTGACACAAACGTTGACATATTGCCAATCCTAAGCCTAAACCACTATAGCTACAATGGGTAGTTAAAGGTTCAAATATATCTTTTAACTGTTCTTCGGTCATACCAATACCAGTATCGCTGACCCGAAAAACTATGTAATTTTGTGCATTATTCAATGACTCGGCATTTTGATTTTGAGGACTTTTTAGTTTCTGATTATTTACTCTTTCTACACTGAGTGTAATCACACCATCTTCTGTAAATTTAGCTGCATTATCCAGTATTTTTCTAAGTACATCTTTCACGTTTGACACATTTGCATACATTATACCCAGATTTTCTCCTAAGACTAATTTGAAGGTATTACGATTTTTTTCTGTAAGATTTTCCGCTGTAGCAGCTACATCTTGAATTAGCTTATTAACCTCAATACTTTCTAAATAAAGTGAAACATTACCTACTTCTATTCTGGAAATATTTACCATATCTTGCCTCATTTCCAAGATATGCAATGCTTCTAGTTTAATTTTCTTAAGATTAGGTAAAAGGTTGTCATATCCTAAGTCTGAAGCGTCTTCATAAATCAAGTCGCTAAAACCAAGAACTGCTTGTAGAGCTCTCCAAACGTGAGGATATAGCAAACGATAGCTAAAATTTTCGGCGGCTTCTACTTCAAGTCTAGCTTCCAGGAGTTGTTCTAAATATTTTGCTAATTCATCACGACAGTATTTTTCCAGAGCTTCATGTTTACCTTCTTTCATTTTTAATTCTGAATTCTAAATTCTAAATTCTAAATTCTAGATAATTACCCTTTCAGGAAACCAAACAGTGAATGTCGAACCTTTTCCAGACTTACTTTTTACAGAAATTTCTGCCCCCATTCTCTCACATAAACGTTGACATATTGCTAATCCTAAACCAGTACCACCATATCTACGAGTAGTAGAAGCATCTGCTTGAGTAAAAGGTTTAAATATATGTTTTAACTGTTCTTCTGTCATTCCAATACCAGTATCAATTACCTGAAAAACTATGTTTTTCGGAATTGTTTTATCCGCAATAGAAGAAAAATTCCATCATCCAACTTCGTGAGCTTCAGGGAATGAAACGACTATTGCTCTATACGCAATAGAAGAAAAANTCCTAAACCAGTACCACCATATCTACGAGTAGTAGAAGCATCTGCTTGAGTAAAAGGTTTAAATATATGTTTTAACTGTTCTTCTGTCATTCCAATACCAGTATCAATTACCTGAAAAACTATGTAATTTTGTTCTTTATTTAATAACCCTGAATTTTGATTTTGATTATTTTTTAGTTTCTTATTTTTGACTTTTTCGACACGGAGTGTAATTAAACCATTCTCTGTAAATTTAGCTGCATTACCCAGTAAATTTATCAGTACCTGTCTTACTTTTGGCATATCTGCATACATATTACCCAGATTTTTTCCTAAAACTAATTTGAATTTATTACCTTTTTTTTCAGTAAGATTTTTGGCTGTACCAACCACATCTTGAACTAGCTTATTAACCTCAATACTTTCTAAATAAAGTGTAACTTGACCTGCTTCTATTTTAGAAATATCTAATATATCACTAATCATTTCTAGGAGGTGTGTACCTGCTAGCTTAATTCTTTCTAGATCGGACATAAAATCTTCATATCCTTCTTCCATAGCATCCTCATAAAGAAGATCGCTATACCCAATAATTGCATTGAGGGGTGTACGCAGTTCGTGACTCATGGTAGCTAGAAAAGCACTTTTAGAACGGTTTGCTGCTTCTGCTTTAAGTTTTGCTTCCTGGAGTTGCTCTGTGTATTCTCCTACTTTACCAATTAACTCATTCAGAGATACTGTTAAGTCTCCTATTTCATCATCTGTGGTTACAGGAAGTTGGAGTTCAAAGTTAGCTTCTTCTGTAACTTGTTCAGCCACTTGGGTTATTACTTTTAAGGGAGTTGCGATTGACTTGCTAGTATAGATAGACATCATTATTGCAGTTATTACCGACAGTAATATGCTAGCTATTAATATTTGTATTCCTAGTTGTTCTACTTTTTGATAATCCTCAAATCCTTGTTCTACTCTTTGATGAGCTACTATAGCTAATTGTTCTGAATCTTGTGATAATTTTTCTAGTTTTATGGCAACTTCACTATTAGTAATTTTACTCAGTGATGGAAGTGATGAAGTTTCTACTTTTGTTTTAGGTGGTATCTGTTTAATTTCTTGAATTAAACTTTCTAATTGCTGAACATGAACTTCTAGAGGATTAACATAGATTTGGATAAATTCTTGAAGCTGAACATAATCTGTGTTTTGATTGAGATTTTTATCTTCAGTTTCTAGGAT
>NZ_LGSU01001344.1 GCF_002260545.1 Hydrocoleum sp. CS-953
TCCCAACAACTCTAATAAACATCTGGTGATGCTTTGCAATCTAGCACGCCGCGCGGTCCAACGTTTTCTGCAAATAGACCATCGGGTCCCCCTGGATAGTCGACGTTTTCCGGTTCCTCTTCTGCATTCAAGTGGTAGAGATTACCAAAGAATTTATCAAAGCCATGGACTGTGGGTAGAAACTCGTTTACATCGCCCAAGTGGTTTTTACCAAACTGGCCAGTCGTGTAGCCCAAAGGCTTCAGCATTTCGGCCAGGGTGGGATCTTCGTGTTGGAGGCCGAAGGGTGCGCCGGGGAAACCCACTCTCAGCAGACCGGTACGCAGGGCGCTTTGCCCGGTGATAAACGCCGCCCGACCAGCGGTGCAGCTTTGTTCGGCGTAGTAGTCCGTGAACAACACACCATCCTTGGCAATGCTATCAATATTAGGGGTGTCGTAACCAACAATGCCTTTTTCGTAGGCGCTGAGATTTGTCCAACCAATATCGTCTCCCATAATCACCAAAATGTTAGGAAGTTGAGTTGTTTGGGCAAATGCAGCAGATGTAGGTAGCCAAGGCAACATCCCTACAAGCCAAAGCGTTAAGGACATCGCCATAGCGATCGCCTTTTTCATGACTCGTTGCATGAAAATAAACTCCTTAATTTTCAAATTCGTTCAAAAACAAATTTTCATAACCAAAAATCAAATTTGTGACTTTGGTTTTCCACTTTAGTGGTAATCTTATTTTTTGAACATTCAAAAATTCCCACTTTTTGAATCATAAGATTCAAAAAACTAATTCAAGTAAAGTATTAAATTTATTTATATATTCTAGGTAATGAGGATAATGAGTATAAAAAAGAGTAAAATTAACCAGGATAAATCTGAGACAAATAATCAGCAGATTACTTCCCTTTCCTTTACAGATGTGGATCTTTTCACTGAGTTTTTTGGCTATGGTGGAATGCAGATGATACAACTCACTACTGGTCCTCTCCAGAGTAAGTTTTTGTCGATCCGGATTGGTGAGTTACATTTCATATACAATCAGGCGAATCAAGGGATTCAAACTTGGGGCTTAGACTTGAAGAAATACCGAGATTTTACGATGGTCTGGTTTGAGAATGAAGGAGAATTTTACTCCCACCGTCGCCCTATCGAGCCTCAAAGGACTATTTTTGGTTTCAATGGAGATGAAGTAGACTTCCTCATGCCTCAAGGTGGAACGATCGCAAATATTTTAATCCCTGTGGAAACTTTTCATGCTTATGCAAACCAACTACAACGCCACGATCTGGATGATTGTTTCCTGAGTAAAAATTATGTGAATTTGTTACCAACTGGGATGAAAGAAATTAAAGATTACTTGAAGGAAATATTTTGGTTAGCAGAACATAAACCAAGTTATTTACAACAAGATCATGTTGTTGATCTTGTTACTAATGATTTCCTGCCTTTGTTAATTAGTAATATTCCCATTAAGTGGAATTCCAAGAGTTCCCTCAAACCTTCCCGACAAGCTAAGTTGATTGCCCAAGCAGAGCAAGAAATGTTAGAGAGCTTTGAAGAACCTCTGACCTTAAAACAACTAGCTCAAAATTTAGAGTCTAGCAGTTCCGCGTTATCCCGTGGTTTTAAGGATTTATTTGGCATGAGTGCCATGCGTTATCTCAAGGTGCGCAGACTTAATGCATTGCGACAACGCCTGAAGGCAAGCGATCCGGAGAACTGTACTATAACTATGCTTGCAGGTCAATTTGGGTTCTGGAGTGCAGGTCATTTTGCTAGAGATTACAAAGCTATGTTTGGAGAGTTGCCTTCAGAGACTTTGCGAAAGAAGGCATAGGAGGCGATCGCTATACCGTTTCACTGAATTGAGAATTGAGAATTGAGAATGCTAGATTTGATAGGCTAAAAACTTTGACACTCACAAAAGTTTCAGGCAATTATTTGACATTTAAAGACTGAATTCTGAATTTAGAATTCAGAATGCCAGATTTGATAGGTTGTAAGATGTTATCGTAGAGGTTTAGTCTCCAAATCCCTTAAGGTTTGGTCTCCAAACCCAAAACCCTATTTTTTTGATAAAATTGGTACAATAATAAATTGGCCAGTTATTAACTAAAATGGGCTACCGTGGATGAACCGAGAAGCATTAGTAGTAGGCATCAATCACTATCCTTTACTCAGAGATGGCTCTGGCCAACCTCGACACTTAATTAAACCAGCAGCAGATGCAGAAGCGATCGCTCAATTATTAGAGACTTCTGGAAATTTTCATGTGCAGCGCTTTCCAGAAGTTAAAATTGAGGGTTATGGGCAAGTAGATCCTCATCCCAAGACGAAAAATAGTTCCATAAATTCTTTAAAAGAAGCTATTTCTAAATTATTTAATCCCCAAAATAATATTCCTGAAACTGCTTTATTATTTTTTGTAGGAAATAGTTTATTAGATGAAGAAGGAGGAGTAGAAGAAGAATTTTTAGCCACTAGCGATACTAACCCTGAAAAGGGAAAATGGGGAATTTCTCTACATTGGTTAAGTCAATTATTACAAAAATCTCCGGTTAAACAACAAATAGTATGGTTAGATTGTTACCATCAAGAAAAACAAATTAACTTTTTACAAACAGCTCTGAGTAATCTAGAATCAACTGATAATGATAGATGTTTTATTTTTGTTTCTCAAGCAACAGAAGTAACTACAACACAAATAAATTCAGAGCATAGCTTTCTCACAAATTGTTTATTAGAAGCATTAGAACCGGAAAATAATCCGAATGGTTCGGTGACAAATTATAGTTTAATAGACTATCTCAATCAAAAGTTAAATCTTTCAATTCAGCCTCCAGTATTTCATAATTCTGGAAATGAAATTATCTTGACTGGGGAAAAAGAAAATACAGAAAATACCGATTTAACAGCCGGAGTTTGTCCTTATAAAGGATTAGCTCCATTTGAATTTAATGATAAAGACTTCAAATATTTTTATGGTAGAAAAACTTTAGTAAATCTACTTTTAGAAAAAGTTCGCTCTCGGAATTTCTTAGCAGTAGTTGGAGCAAGTGGAATTGGTAAATCAAGTATTGTCAAAGCCGGATTATTATATCAACTGAAATTAGGGCAAAGATTATCAGGTAGTAATACTTGGCCGATATTAATTATTAAACCAGGAGAACATCCTTTAAAAAATTTAGCAGCAGCATTTGTAGATTATCAATTACAGACATTATTAACTCTTGCAACAGAAGCAACTACTACTACAGAATTATCATCAACTTCTGGCCAGGAAGAAGAAGAAATAAAGCGATCGCCCAAATTATCAATTTCTCCACCGCCTCCACCACCTACACACAAAATCAAACGAACCCGTAGAAAATCATCTGCAACACCACCGCCGACAAGTAAGAATTATGGCAATGAAAACCTAGAGCAAGCAAAAGAAAATACTAACATTGAGCGCGTCATTCATTCCCCCATAGAAATTGAAGAATTAATTAATCAAGGTGCTAGTGGGTTTAGACAAGTTTTGCAAAATACTCAAGCATCTCGAATAGTTATGGTAGTAGATCAATTTGAGGAAGTTTTTACCCTCTGTTCAGACAAAATAGAAAGACAACAATTTTTTGAATGTTTGATGGGAGCAATAGATAGAAGTTACCAAGCTAACTCTAACGCTACTGGGTTGCTACTGATTATTACTATGGGAGCTGAATTTTTAGGTAAATGTTTTGAACAAGAATATTTCGGGTTAGCTAGACAAATTCAATCCCATTTAGTGACAGTAACGCCGATGACTAGACTGGAGTTGCAACAAGCGATCGCCGAACCAGCAAAACAAGTAGGGATAGAAATACAGCCAGAATTAGTTGAACAAATGATTATTGATACAGAAAATTACGGTAGTTTACCACTCTTACAATATACTTTAACAGAACTATGGCGACAGCGCCGAACAGATCAGTTTAGTCTGACTCAATATATTAATTTAGGTGGAGTCAAAGGTTGTCTAGAAAAACAAGCTTATGCAATTTATCACTCTTTTAATGCGAGAGAGCGTCAGGTAGCAAAACAGATATTTCTCAAACTTGTGCAAATTAATGAAGACACAGTAGTAAGTTGCAAACAAGTATTGAAGACAGATTTAATTACTCCAGGACTTACGCAGAAACCGGGTTTATCAAGGAATCATTTGAAAAATAATAATCAGGGCAATAAACCCGGTTTCTTGGTTGGTTATAAGGTACTGAAAAAATTAGTAAAAGCCAGATTAATATTAANTCTCAAACTTGTGCAAATTAATGAAGACACAGTAGTAAGTTGCAAACAAGTATTGAAGACAGATTTAATTACTCCAGGACTTACGCAGAAACCGGGTTTATCAAGGAATCATTTGAAAAATAATAATCAGGGCAATAAACCCGGTTTCTTGGTTGGTTATAAGGTACTGAAAAAATTAGTAAAAGCCAGATTAATATTAATTACGAAATTCACAAATTATCAAAATAGTAATCAAACAGTAACAGTAGTAGAATTAGCTCATAAGACAATTATTAAAAATTGGTATCAGTTGAATTTTTGGGTAGAGTCAAACAGGGAAGCAATTAAACAAAAACCAGGCATGGAAGCGGATGCTCAACGGTGGCTAAAAAAGGATAAATCAGATAAATACTTGCTAAATGGGCGTAAGTTAACTTTAGCAGAAAATTTATTAGAGAGCGATACTGAGAGTGCTTTTGTGTCTGTATTAGCCAAAGAATTTCTCGAAAAAAGTATTAACCGCAAACGTTTTCAAAACAATTTTCGCATCAGAAGTATAGTAGGATTAATTATAGTATTAGGTTGTTTAAGTGGGTTTTCCTTAATTAGTTGGCGACTGGCAGAAAAAGATAAATTAAATGCCGAACTTAATGCCTTGAGTTTGTCAGCAGAAAATCAGTTTACTGCTAATCAACGTTTTGATGCTTTACTTACTGCTATTAAAGCTGGCAAAAAATTACACGATGCTTCAAAAGTGGCAGCAGATGTAAGAATGGGAGTTTTGATAGCGCTGCAAAAAACTGTTTATGGCGTGAGTAAACGTAGAACCATAGCAGAACATACACAACCTATTAATAGCATCAGTTTGAGCAAAGATGGAGAAATTATTGCTTCTGCTAGTGATGATAGTACAATCAAACTATGGACTAACTACGGTGAAGAAATTGCTACTTTGAGCGGACATGAGGGCGCAGTTTATAGTGTGAGTTTCAGTAATAATGGTAAAGTATTAGCTTCTGGTAGTCAAGATGGTAGCATCAAACTCTGGAGTCGGGATGGTAAACTCTTGAGGACAATTCAAGGACACCGGGGAGCAGTTAATAGTGTCAGTTTTAGTCCGGATGACAAGACTATTGCTTCTGGTGGTGTTGATGGCACGATTAAATTGTGGAATATTCAGGGAAAGCAACTTGTTTCTATTAAAGCTAATCAAGATAAAATTTATAGCGTTAGTTATGGTAAAGTATTAGCATCTGCGGGTGAAGACAAAACCGTGAAGTTATGGAATGCTCAAGGAAAACAATTAGCTATTCTCAAAGGTCACAAAGAGAGAGTGTTGAGCGTTAGTGTGAGTCCGGATGGTAAAAATATTGCTACTGCTAGTTGGGATAATACTGTTAAAGTATGGGGTATGGATGGCAAAGAAATAGGTACTTTGAAGGGGCATAAAAGTCCGGTTGTCAGCGTTAATTTTAGTGTGGATGGTAAGACTATTGCTTCAGGAAGTTCTGATGGAGAGATTAAACTATGGACTAATTACGGTCGAGAAATAGCAACTCTCAAAGGTCATGGCACCTGGGTTAGTAGTCTCAGTTTTAGTAATGATGGCAAGACTATTGCTTCTGCTAGTGCTGACAATACAATTAAACTTTGGAGTCTGCAAGAACAAAAGCTGCCTACTCTTAGAGGACATACCAGTTATATCACAGCTATCAGTTTGAGCAAAGATAGTGAGAAGATAGCTACTGGTAGTTATGATAATACTGTGAAAATTTGGAGNCCTGGGTTAGTAGTCTCAGTTTTAGTAATGATGGCAAGACTATTGCTTCTGCTAGTGCTGACAATACAATTAAACTTTGGAGTCTGCAAGAACAAAAGCTGCCTACTCTTAGAGGACATACCAGTTATATCACAGCTATCAGTTTGAGCAAAGATAGTGAGAAGATAGCTACTGGTAGTTATGATAATACTGTGAAAATTTGGAGTCGGGAAGGGGAGGAGTTAGCAACTCTCAAAGGACATCAGCGCGGTATTTCTAGTTTGAGTTTTAGTCCTGATGGTGAAACTGTAGCTTCTGCAAGTGCTGATGGAACAGGTATTGTTTGGAATTTAGCTGGTTTAGGAAATGCGACTCTCACCGGACATCAGGATCAGATTTATAGTATTAGTTATAGTCCTGATGGTAAGATGTTGGCTACTGCTAGCTTGGATAAGACGATTAAATTATGGAATCTTCGCGGTCAACAACTGCTGACTATTCCAGGGGGTATTGATGACCTCAGAACAGTGACATTTCGTCCTGATGGTCAGGCGATCGCTGCTGCTGGTTTTGGTGGTGAGAGTCAGGTTGTACTGAAAATATGGAATCTGGAGGGTAAGGAATTACAAAAGATTGAGGGGTTGTGTAGTGTGGTGAGAAAGATTAGTTTTAGTGCAGATGGGAAGATTATCGCTGCCACTTGTTCTGATAATACGGTGAAGTTATTAACTCCTAAAGGTGAAGTAGTGGGAATTATCAGAGGTCATCAGGGAGCGGTGAATAGTCTGAGCTTTACTCTTGACGGCAAAATAATTGCGACTGGTAGCGATGACGGTACGGTGAAAATTTGGAATCTTGATGGGAAAGAGTTGGTGAGTTTAGCAGCTATTCGGGAAGGGGTGATGGATGTTAGTTTGAGTCCAGATGGTAAAATGCTTGGTGCTGTTGGTAGGGATAGGGTGGGGATGTTGTGGAATTTTGATTTAGAGAATTTGTTGGGGCGGGGTTGTGATGTTGTTCACGATTATTTGCAGAGTAGTTCTGATGTTAAAGAAGGCGATCGGGGTATTTGTGAAGGGTTTTAGTCAGTGATCAGTGATCAGTTATCAGTACCCACCGCTGAAAATCGAATCTGACAACCCAGTTCTTCCCAGTCCGTAATTGCTTGAGTCTGCTATTATTCATCCTAATATCAAATCCGCTGGCTTCGGAGTGTTATAAGAAACCGGGTTTGTGGGAGCTAGATGTTATACAGCGGACCATTTAAAACAAACCCGGTTTCTACGCTTTTTTATACCGATACTACAAGATTTAATATAAGCTAAATTAAGTTCATCTAACTTTTAGCAAAAACTTTCCCCTAGCAAAATTACATCAACAGGAAAGAAATGCTAAACTAAAGATGTAAAAATTAAATAGGAGAAAATTATGCCTAAAGTTTCTGTTAGTATCAATAATATTTTTCAGAATAGAGAAAGCGATCGCTTCTGGTGAGTGATAGAGCGATCGCAATACCTTTTATATTTGTACCTTACATTCCACCGAACCTGCTGTAATTCATTTCTAGATTTTGCAACGCCCATACAAAAAGCCAGATTAAAGTCCGGCAACAAACAGGAAAATGTGCAGCAAACATCAGACCATATTCTAATAATATTAAATTCGGTTAATACTTAAATTCTGACTAAAAAGGAGGTACTGGGGGCAGTAGGAACTTCTGTTATTATTTATAGCAGTTGTCATTACTTTACTGTTAGGAAATTCTCAAATATAGTTACAGCAAAAATGTGGGGCGAATGGCCATTTGCCCCTACTTCTGACTTCAGCTATAAGTGATGCTCATAGCCTAATATAAATATAGTGGCAAGAGTCAAAATTTGGACAATAGTCCCAATTAATTAACTGCTAGATGGAGAAATTATAAATTTTCCTAAGAGTGTAAATTTTAATACATACTAGCAATTTTGAATTATCCTTACGGGAAAAAAATTAGCACTTAAACTAAACAAATTTAAAATTAACTGACAAGAAGTAAATGTTAAAGCAAAACATAACAAAAGTTTCTATAGTAGCAGTCGCTTCTATTGGCGCTCTATTAACGGGAGTTTTTCTACCACAACTCACTAACAATAACAAAATCTCCCAAAACGCCATCGAAAAACTCAACCCAGACTTAGATGTAACAAAATTTGTTTCACTGCCACCAGAGCAACGCCGGAGTAAATTGGAGAGTGCGATAAAAACAGGAAAGTCTCTTAATACAAGTCGCGCTCGTTATATTTTAGCTAACGATCTAATTCAACAGGGACAGGAGGAGTTGGCGATCGCTCAACTTAAAAATCTAGAACAAGAATATACAGCTCTAGCACCTTATGTTCTGGTTAAACGGGCGCAAGCTTACGAACAAATAGGGGAAACAGACAAAGCACAAGAAGTTTGGGAAGAAGTCTTAAAAACCTATCCAGAAGAAGCTGTGGTGGCAGAAGCTTTGTATGTGTTAGGAAAACAAAACCCGGAATACTGGGATGAGGCGATCGCTAAATTTCCTGGTTATCCAACTACGGTTAAAATTGCTCAGGAAAAATTAAAGCAAAATCCTAATCAACCTCAGTTATTATTGCTCATTGCTAAGTATGGTTTTCATGTGCCAGAATATGGCACGGTATTGGAACAACTGAGAACAAAATATGCCTCTGAGTTAACTCCTGAAGATTGGGAAATGGTTGCTTTTGGGTATTGGGAAAAACAGGATTATCCTAAAGGTGCCCTTGCATATCAGAAAGCACCTAAGACACCACAAAATTTATATCGTCATGCTAGAGGGTTGTGGTTGGGGAGAAAAACGAAAGAATCTCGCGAAGCTTATCAAACCTTAATTAATACATTTCCCAATGGCGGAGAAGATACAGCTTTGGGTTTGATCCGTTTGTCGAGGCTGGTTGATCGCCAAGATGCCATACCTTATCTTGACAGGGTAATTGCTAATTTTCCTAGTCATGCACCTGAAGCAATGTTAGATAAGTCTAAGTTACTCGATCAACTTGACTCTGCTCAGTCAGCTTCACTGACACGTCAACAATTATTGAAAGAGTATAATAATTCTGATGCTGCTGCTAAACTGCGGTGGGAGTTAGCCGAACAAGCTGCCAAAGGTGGTGATTTACAAGCAGCTTGGAAGTGGGCGCAACAGTTGACTGTGAATAATCCTGATAGTGAGTTAGCAGCGCAAGCAGGTTTCTGGGTAGGTAAGTGGGCACAACAACTTGGGCAGACAGAGGATGGGAAAAAAGCTTTTGAGTATATGATTTTACGGTATCCTCACTCTTATTATGCTTGGCGATCGGCGGTGATGTTAGGTTGGCCTGTGGGCGATTTTACCACAGTTAGGGATTTATCTCCAGAGGTTGTACATACGAAAGAACGCGATCCACTGCCTTTTGGTTCTGAAACATTGCGGGAACTATATCAGATCGGGCAAGATCGGGATGCTTGGAAACAGTGGCAGGTAGAATTTGAGGAACGGATGAACCCAACTGTTGCGCAACAGTATACTGATGGTGTATTGAGAATTGGTGTGGGGGATAATTTAGATGGTATTTGGATGTTGACTAGCTTGAGTCAACGGAAAAACCCAGAGGAGATAGCTGAGTATAAAGCTTTAAAAGAAAGGCGTACTTATTGGCAAACTTTGTATCCTTTTCCTTATTTAGAAACTATTGTTAAATGGTCTGATAAACGAGAATTAAATACTGTTTTGGTGACAGCTTTAATTCGTCAAGAATCTCGTTTTATGCCGAAGATTAAATCGGTTGTGGGAGCAACAGGATTAATGCAAATAATGCCAGAAACAGGAAAAGAAGCTGCTCAAAAAATTAACCTTGTTAGTTATGATTTAGAGAATGTGAATGATAATGTTAATTTAGGTACTTATTATTTTGATTTTACTCATAAAGAGTATCAGAATAATTCGATGTTGGCAGTGGCAAGTTATAATGCGGGTCCCAATGCTGTTAGTAGTTGGTTAAAGCGGTTTGGGTTTAATGATGCTGATGCTTTTGTGGAGAAAATTCCTTATCCAGAAACAAGGGGTTATGTAGAGTCTGTATTTGAAAATTATTGGAATTATTTGCAGATTTATAATCCTGAAGTTTCTCAGTTAATGGAGAGGCATTATGCTAAATATAATAAAAATAAATAGGAAGAGTATGACACTGATTTTGCCACGGATGTACGGATGATAAAACAGAATTATACACCATCTGTAGGGGCGAATGGCATTCGCCCTTATAAATATGCCAGTTATATCATGTCCGCTTCCTTTTAAGGAGAGGTAATTATCAATTATCAATTATCAATTATCAATTATCAATTATTGAAGAATGCTATAAATACTAAAT
>NZ_LGSU01001345.1 GCF_002260545.1 Hydrocoleum sp. CS-953
AGTTTGCGAAACTATTAAACATGGAGATGCAGGATTAGATTTGTTACTTGTGGCCTTACAAGATAGTTCAGCAGAAGTACAATGGGCAGCATATTCAATACTACTAGAACAGCAAAAACCTAAAGCAAAACTAGCATTATCCCAATATACTTGGGATGTCTGTAGAATACTAGAACTATACGCTGCTGGAAAACGGAGGTTTATCCGAGCAAATATGAGGGATGCCAACCTCACTGGTCTAGACCTACAAGGTATAAATTTTAGTTTTGCCTATTTCAAAGATGCCGATCTGAGTAGTATTAATCTCAAAGATGCGAATCTAATAGAAGCTAATTTACGGGGTACAAATCTCAAAGATGCTAACCTCAAAAATACTAATCTTGAAAATGCTAATCTTAGTGTTGCTAAACTTAGAGGTATTAATTTAAGTAATGCTAATTTAAGTGGTGCTAATTTAAGTGGTGCTAATTTAAGTCTTGCTAATCTAACTAATGCTAATTTAACTAATACAAATCTTACTCGTGCAGACTTAAGAGGTAGTAAACTTAGGGGTATAAATCTCAGGGGTAGTAAACTAAATGAGGCAACAAAACTTGATAGTAAATTGTTATTAGTTTGGGAAATAGTTAATCAGAAAGCTATTGGTAAAAACCTCAAAAATATCAATCTTATCGGGATGGATATTGAGGGTGTTAATCTGAGTAATGCTAACCTAAGTGGCGCTAAACTTAGAGATATTAATCTGAGTAATTCTAACCTCAGCAGAAGTAATTTTAGTGCTGCCAACCTGCATAATATTAACTTGAAAAATACTGACCTAAGTAATGCTAACTTGACTGGTGTTAATTTAAGTAATGCCGATCTATGCCATGCTAATATCGAAAATGCTGACCTCAGCAATGCTGATTTCAGAGATGTAAATCTTAACTATGCTAACCTCCGAGAGACAAAAATTAATGATTTAACCCAACTAGATAATAAATGGCATTTAGTCTGGAAAATTGTTAATCAACAACGTCTAAATAACGATCTCAAAGGAGTGAACCTCAGTGGTGCCGATCTTCGCGGTGTCAACTTAAAAAATATTAATCTCCGGGGTGCTAACCTAGAGGCAACTGATTTAGGTACAGAGTATTGCCATACTCTCACTCCTAGAAAAGGATTAGAAAACATTAGGAACAACTACTATAGTCGGTCAAATCTCAGAAATGCCAATCTTTGTAATGCCAACCTGAAAGCAATTAATCTAACAGGAGCTTATTTGGATGGAGCTAATTTGAGTGTAGCTAATCTAATTGCAGCTAAACTCAACGATGCGGAAATGACCAATGCTAACCTAACTGCTGCTGACCTCAATGGTGCAGATTTAAGAAATGCTAACCTCAGTAGTGCTGACCTCAGTGCTGCTGACTTCAGTAATGCCAATCTTAGTAATACTAACCTCATAAATGCTCATATTAGTGCTGCTAAATTCTCCAATGCTCAACTTGATGGTGCTAAAATCAATGAAGCTGACCTGAGTGCCGCCGATCTTAGTGGTGCTAATCTTCGTAATGCCGATCTTAGTGGTGCTAATCTTCGTAACGCCGATCTTAGTGGTGCTAATCTTCGTAACGCCGATCTTAGTGGTGCCGATCTTAGTGGTGCTAATCTTCGTGAAGTCGATCTAAGTTGGGCAGAACTCAAGGGGGTAAAACTTCGTGAAACAACCAAAATTTCTCGAAAATGGTATACAGTTTGGCAAATTGTTAATGAAAAAATAGCAGTTAAAAACTTAGAAGGTAACGACCTCAGTAATACTCAACTAAATAGTGTTGACCTGAGTCGTGCTAACCTTAGCAATGCTAACTTGAGTGGTGCAAGTCTGCGAGTAGCAGATTTGTGGGATGCTAATTTAGAAAATGCTAATCTGAGTAATGCTAACTTGGGTGGTGTTAACCTTAGTAGTGCTAATCTCACAAGTGCTAACCTAAGTGGAAGTGACCTCAGTCGCGCTCACCTACGACATACCATTCTTAGTAATGCCATTTTCAAAGGTGCTAACCTGATGGGTTCTGATTTATGGGGCGTTAACTTAGGTGGTATCGATCTTAGTGGTGTCAACCTGAGTTATGCTGACCTCAGCTATACAAATCTCAAAGATGCTGATTTAAGTGGTGCTAATCTCAATCGTGCTAATCTTAGTAATTCTAACCTCAATGGTGTCAATCTCAGTGATGCTAATTTAAGTGGGATTAATCTGAGTAATACTACTCTCAATAATTGTATATTACCTAATTGAAAGTAATTTTGTCAACGGGACTTCGTGTTATATCATGTCCGGTAGCATCGGTATTGCAAGTGATAAGGTAAGGAAGAAGGCTGTAGTTATCTAGGAGAGAAGGAAGAAGAAAAGGAAAAACCTTAAATATAGTAAATATTTCCCCAACTTTTACACGACGCGACCATACCAGCGCACATGATATTATTTATAGAAATTCCCATACTGATGAGGTACAAAATTCGTTTGTTTTAGGGAACAAGGAATAGAATAGAAATAAAGATAGGTTTACCTCATTAGTTTGAGAAACACTATATGTTAAATCTTGAGCCTGATAGTAAATTTAATACCTTGGTTCTAAAAATTCTCTGTTGAAAGAGTTGTTCGAGGTATCTTCAGGTAACCAACGACATTCTAATTTTCCTGCTTCAATTTGAGGTACTTTAATCGCAAACCCATTACCATCACTTACCATAGAAAATCCAAAACCAACAGAGGTTCCTAGTAAAACTAGAGCAACTGTTCTAAACATTTATATATTCTCCAATAATATAACTTTAATTACTCCCTATTTACACTTACAAAGCCAAAATCAAAATTCCGCTTAGTTCCATAAATATTATTCCTAACTGGAGCTTGAATAATTAATGCTTTGCTCTATAGATATCTACAAGTCCCACTGTTGATTTTTCAGAATTTTGTTAATTACAGGAGTGTTGAAGTTAATTATCTCTAAAATACCTTAACTTCCTTGATAAAACTTATATAATATCAAATCTGTTTAATTCGGTATAAAAAAAATTTTCATCTTCAGCTATTAGTAAATCTTTCTAAATTCTCTTCTCTCCTGACTCCTAGATTAACCATCTAATTATACCGATGCTACCGGATTTGATATAACAGGTCATTTCAGTTATCAGTTATCAGTACCTCCTACTGAATTTTCTTTTTTATCCCCTTTAAAGAGAAGGCTTAAAACCTGATTTTCTTGTCACAAAAAGTTGTAGAGGTAATTCAGGAATTGCCCCTACTCCTACAATGATTATTTTTTGATTATAGCAGTTTTCATTAATATAGAGTACAGAGATTTTTGCTTGAAGGTAGAAGGCAGAAGTTTTGTATTCAACATTTCTGGAAAACCCCTACAATTCCTTAATTTAATAATTCTGAATTCTAAATTCATCAAAATAATTTTTGTAGTCTACCTTTATGAAAACTGCTATAAGTCAACCTCCACTAATTTTAGCTTTATAACCTAATTTAGTTAAAATTTCCAGTAACTTTTGTTTATGTTCTCCCTGAATTTCAATTTCATTATCCTTAAGAGTTCCACCTGCACCACATTGATTTTTAAGTTGTTTGAGTAAAGCTGTTAAAGTTTCTGAGTTTGACTGAAACCCACTAATAATAGTAACTGTTTTTCCTTTACGACCTTTGCGGGATGCTTGTACTCTTAAATTTTGTTGATTTGGCGGTAAGTCTGGTAATGCTCTTTCTGTTGCTGGAGAATTAGCATTATTACCAAATTCTGAATAAACTATGCGATCGCCTTTGGCATTTCTATTATCAGAGGTATTACGTTTGGAGTTAGGCATAATTTCAAAGTCATATAATCGAATTTTTAACTTCCCTGGCGGGAAGTCCCGCGCTCTCCCGTTGGCGGAGCCTAGCGGCAGCTATTAGGGGAGCGTCGTATGGGAAAGCCAGGGCCAAGAGTCGGATACCTCCACAAATAAAACTTTCCTATACCCTTGACAAGCTAGGAGGTATTTTGTTATTATCCAAGGTCAACACAGGGGGAGGGCATCACCTCTGTCAAAACAGCGGTCAGTTTTTTTCCTGACTGAAGAATCCCGCGTTGTCGCGTAAGCGCAACGTAGGGAGTATGTCAATTAGTATAACATTAACTGTTGTTATGTAGCATAGGCATCTTGCCTGTTCGTTATATTTTGCGACAAAAATGATTTGTCAAAAAAAAACTGTAGGGGTTTGGTTTCCAAATCCCTTTTTAGCTTGGGTTTGGAGACCAAACCCCTACGAATAAAATCTTACAATCTCTTGAGGATTTCTATATAAGCAGGACTTACGCATGGACGCTATTGGTAGGGTGTGTTAGCGCCAGCGTAACGCACCAAAACTCTATATATAGTGCCTTTGCGTAAGTCCTAATAAGTTCTAATAATTTAACTTCTGACTTCAGGTATACCTAACAATAATGAACCTGGCATCGCTTTTTTGATCCAGTCTGTAATTAATATTTGTTCGCGATCGCATGACTCAACTACCTCACCATTTAAGTTCCGAAATACTATTTCTGCTGGAATTTCAATTTCTTCCCCAGTAGGTATAATAATTTTCTCTACTTGAGTAACGGCAAAAGGTCGCAAACTTTGAAACACAACATAATTTCCACTTTCTCCAGCTAAAACTTCAGCTAAACCAATTTCTTGTCGATACTGAATTAACTTGTGCTTAGACTTCATTCGCGAAAATATAGAAGTAGTACGGTTAGCATTAAAAAATGGCGATCGCGTCGGCCTCGCCCAGTTTTTCCGCAAAGAAACAGGGTCAGTCAAAATCTGAGAACAAATTTTATCAACATCCACTGCCACATCTCCGTCTCTTCCCAAATGTCGTAAGTCTAAACAAACTGTATGTAAACCAGCTTTTTCTAAACCCTCAAGTTTATCCAGAATAAATTGGTCTTTATCCAAAAACATAAATGTACCGTGAGCTGTTTCCAAAGTAGGGAAAGGTCGGTTCTTACTATCCTCCGATGACACAGTAGTTTGCAGGGGAAATTTTGCTTCCGAGTCAGACTCTAACAAATGTGGAGACAATAGGGAACGTGGCGAATAAAACAACAATATTTGCCCGACTCCCAAAACTTCACAAGCAACCGGAAGTGTTTGACAATATTCAATCAATTTTTGTTCTGGCAGTTCGATAGACAATATCAAACGTTCCAAAGAGTCAGAAAAAATCTCACACCAACCCCGCAACCCTTCTAAATTATGATTACCTGTTTCTACAATTAACTGTAGCGCTATAGTTGGGTAATTCATTTTCAACCACCAAGCTGCTCCAGGATCGGCAACCCGCACTGCCGCAAACTTGCTCATATCCCACTGAGTCAGTTGTTGACAAATTTGACTCATAACTTGTTCTGGCATCAAAATATCCCACACTAATACTGGGCGCAAACCATATTCTGTGGCAGTTGATGCTAATGACTGTGTTTGTTTTGGTGAGAGTTGCCCCTGTTTTGCAAGGAGGGTTGGTTGTAGTAAAACTTCTTGTAAGTTAGGAGCGTTAACGCACCTGTTTAAATCGTTGATGGATGAGACAAAAGTGTTAAATTGCATTAGATCCTAAATACATTTTATATCTCTACATTATCAGGACTTACGCAAAGGTATTATGTATACAGTCAAAAAAACTATAGCGTTTTATTTTTAAACTATACATATATATATATGCTCTCTGCATAAGTCCTACCGTAGGAACTCTAGTTAAGATTGACAAATAATTCTAATCATCTTTGTCTCTATAATATCCTGCCATTCCCTCACACATTAAGCAACCTGATAAAAAACTATCATCTAAGTTCCCTGAAACCAACTCACCGCAGAACTCACAGTTGCCTACCTGATTATAATCGTAAGATTTTAGGCAGGATAAGCAAAGCCAAATGTTTTCATAAGGAACAACAGTCGGTTGTTTAAAGTGTTCACAAGAGTTACAATACGCACGATTATTTTCAAATAAACCTTTCTCTATATGCTTACTTTCTGCATATTTGTCTAACAAGTAATCTAAGTTAATTGAGTATTCGCAGGATTCACATTCACCTTTCCCTAATTCTTGAACTTTAATTTGCCCATTTTCACAATTAGGACATGAAACTATCAACTCTTTCCCCGCTTCAAAGTTGCAAACAAGGCAATCAGGAGACAAGAGATAATCAGAGAACTGAGAAATTTCAGCAATAACTTTATTCTCACTTGAATCAAATCCACAGGAGGGGCAAGTATTAAAAGAAATACCCTGCTTCTTTTTTATCTCTATTTCAGGCAATAGAGCATTAAACTTCGCTTGCAGATATCGTCGAACATTTAGCATTAGTTTGTCAAGCTTATCAATGTCATCTACATACTCTAAAAAGTCATCTTTCCATTTTTCTCTGAGTAGTTGTGATAAATAGAACCATCCTTTGCATTCCTCAGTAGCAACAATTTCTAACTCTGTAGCATTAAAAAAATGGACTAGCTGATTTCTGTGCTTTCGTATTGTATTGAAATTCTTCTCTGCATTATCATCAAATTTTAGGTCAGGTATTTTATTAAGCCTTTTAATAGCACCTTCCATGCCGACTGATGTAAAGTTTCCTTGAAGAAACTTATCCAAATTTGCCTGTTTCGGATCGTTAAAAATCAGGCTCCAATGTTCAAGCATTAATCTAGACTTTAAGAAAAGTTCAACTGCCGTACAAAAATTAATTATCGAATATTTAGGATTTTTTTCAATCTCAGATACAGAATGCTCTAAAAAATCAATGGCATTTAAAACTAATTGGTTAAAAATTTCTTGTGACTTAATCCTTTTCTTATCATTTATCATAGATAATATATCAATATTCCACAAAAAAACTAATTATACTGCAAGTGCTGTATGATACTTTCAGATTAAAATAATATTATCGCAAATCTATAGATAAATGTCAATTTGGGTACATCTGGTGGTGCATTGTAATAGTTTCCCATTGTCAGGCAATGTTTTTTCTGAGAACAATGGGAGCATCTTGCTCCCGCGCCAGGTATTCCTTTTTGCTATGTACCATTACTATGTAGAACTACCTAACTTCTTTACTAATTTACTAATTAAAATGGCGCAACCCTAACTACATTCAATTTCTCTACATTATTTAAAATTTCAGGCGCTACAGTTTTAGGAATACAAACCACATTTCCTGCTCGCATTTTCTCCAAGCGATCGCCTACCACAGAAAAAAGCTCACTCACTTTCCACCGCATTATTTCTCCATGCACTGGAATAATCTCAATTTCATCCCCCACTCTCACAGACTCAACCAATTGCAAAACAATATTTTCTGGTGTTGTCTCCATCACAATTCCCAGATATTCGTGAGTTCCCCTACTACTTTCCAACTGCTTATATACAGAATCTTTCCCCGCAGGAGTTTCCAAGGAAGCAGAATCATAGTCACGGTGGGGAATAGACTCTAACTCAGCTACAATTTGATTCAACATTTCTGGAGTTAACCTCCCTTCTGCATAAGCATCGATCGCTTGCCGATAAGCTCTACAAGTTACCGCCACATAAAACGATGATTTCATCCGCCCCTCTATTTTCAGAGAACAAATTTGATGCTCAAAAAACGCTCCTATTTGATGAATACCCCATAAATCTTTAGAAGACATAAAAGTAACTGGGCGATCGTCTGTTTTTTCTGCCAACTGATAGGGAAAACGACAAGACTGAATACAACCACCACGATTAGAATCTCTGCCTGCTGTAAAATTAGAGATTGTACAATTACCAGAAAAAGCCATACACATAGCACCATGTATAAACATTTCCACATCAATACCAGTTTGCCCTCTAATTTTCCCCCCCTCTACCACACTAACTTCTCGCCCCACTATTAGACGCTTCACGCCAAACTGTTTCCACATTTCACCAGCATAAGAATTGAGACAAGATGCTTGAGTTGAGAGATGAATATCAAGATTAGAACTATTTTTCACCACTCGGACAACCCCTAAGTCAGAAACAATAACCCCATCAACCCCAATATATTCCAGAAATTGACAATATTCTGCCAATCCCTCAAAATCATCATCATGGAGAAAAGCGTTTAGAGTCAGGTAGACTTTAGCATGATTTTCGTGAGCAAAATTTACCCCATATTCCAAATCATAGTCAGAAAAATTATCTGCTCGCGCCCGCAGACCGTATTTTTGCCCTCCCACATAAACAGCATCAGCACCATAAGTAACAGCAACTTTTAAACGTTCGAGATTTTTAGCAGGAGCTAATAATTCTGGTTTCCACATATTTTTTATATATATTGATAGTGATTAACTAAAATA
Organism: Hydrocoleum sp. CS-953; assembly: GCF_002260545.1. Lineage (GTDB taxonomy): Bacteria > Cyanobacteriota > Cyanobacteriia > Cyanobacteriales > Microcoleaceae > Trichodesmium. The sequence goes on from NZ_LGSU01001345.1 coordinate 8,374, forward strand.
ACACTTACGCACAAACCGGGTTGATCAAGGAAATTTCCTGATTTCAAGAACAAATTAGGGCAATAAACCCGGTTTCTTATTTAGTTGCGTAGGTCTTCTTAAATATTTTAGCTCGATCGCTCAATTATGCTTTGAGGCGTTATAATCTAAGTCCTGTCTAAAAAAGGCCGGAAGGATGAATGAGGAAGGTATCGAAGGTTTAGAATAATTGAAGTAGCAGTCAGCCGTCAGCCGTCAGCGGTCAGCTATCAGGCGTGTATAATGGGGGACTCAGACCCCCTTTAACACACACAACTAATTTTTTCCAAATAAATATAGTGGGGGACTTATACCCCCAGATTTCTAGCTGTTAACGTAGTTCCTCCGCAGGAGGCTAGCTGATAGCTAGTTAATTCGAGAACCAGGAATAGATGCTGATAGCTAATAGCTGTTTGCTGAAAGCTATATAATTGAATCACAAAAGAATTATTCAGCAAACCATAATTATCAATTATTGGCGTTGGTAAATTAGGGTATGATTTGTATTTTTTGGTAATTCCTAAACTATTGAATAACAAATATTTGAGATTGTTCAATTTTTATTTTCATACCTTTATTCACCAACGCCAAATTATTAATTAGGGTTTGCTGAAAAAGTCTTTTTTCGGGAGTAGGGGAGTAAGAGAGTAATTTTTTTTCCCAACTATAAACCCTAATTATCAATTATCAATTATCAATTATCCATTATCCATTGGTAAACTATGGTTCTACCACTACCTCAGTACCTACTTGCACTTTCTGAAATAAGTTAACCACATCCTCATTGTACATCCGCACGCAACCGTGAGAAGCAGCATATCCAATAGAATCTACAGTAGGAGTACCGTGAAATCCAATTGTGTCTTTGCCATCTGTCCAAAAACCAATCCACCTTAATCCCAGAGCAGTATTTGGCCCTGCTGGCATTACTTCACCCGTCCAGGGATTTTCCCATTTAGGATTTTCTACCAGTTGAATAACTTTGAAATTGCCTGTGGGAGTTTCCCAACCAGGTTTACCCACAGCTACAGGATAACTAGCAACTTCTTCTTCTCCCTCATATACATATACTCGCCGTTCCCCTAACCGGAGTACGACCCGAACTAACTCTTCTGCTTCTACACCCAAATATTTTTGGAAGTCTTTAATAGCTCGATCTAATTTTGGCATTAAGCCACCAAATGGTAAATTAGCTTCTACCTGTGTTTGCTGATTATTATTATTATTTGTCTGAGCAGTAGGAGTAGAAGCTATGGCTAAATTTTGACTAAATAAAATAATTGCTGTGGTGAGAAAAATAGCTGTTAAATTATATGTTCTTTGGTTGATTTTGCTAATAAAATATAGCCATTTATTTGTGGTAGATTGTGTCATTTTTCACTCCTCATGTATCAAATCTAGATATTATCAAAAACTAATGTTTTAAAAGTTTAATTCACCTTAGATTTTGAAAATGTTTGAACTAAACTCTATTCCTATTTTTTAAGGTTCTACTACGACAGTTGTACCAATTCCTACTTTTTCAAATAGAGCTAGTACATCTTGGTTCAACATTCTAACACAACCATGAGAGACTGCTTGTCCTACGGTTTCTTCGTTCGGGGTTCCATGAAAACCTATGTAGTTTGTGCCATCTGTCCAAAAACCAATCCATCTTTCCCCCAAAGGATTTTCTGGACCAGGAGGTATGATTTCTCCTGTGAAGGGATGTTTCCAAGAGGGATTTGGTATTTTTTGGATAACTTTATGGGTTCCTGTGGGAGTTTCCCATCCTTCTCTACCAATAGCTATTGGGTAGGTGGTTTTTAATTGGTCTTGTTGATAGACATAGACACGGCGATCGCTTAACCTTATCACCAAATGAATTTTTTCATTGGGTTTCAGATAAAGTTCATTTAGTGCTTTTTTTGTAATTATTGATTTAGGCTTTATTTGTGGTTGGAGTTCGGTTAAATCTGTCGCATTTGTGGAAACTCCAGATTGATTTTTGTGCGGAGTAGAGCCATAAACTTTTTGTTGTGTGTAATTGAGTAAAATGACTATTCCTAAACTTAAATATATTAGT
>NZ_LGSU01001346.1 GCF_002260545.1 Hydrocoleum sp. CS-953
GGAGAAGTTGCTAAATAATCAGTGACATCCTGACGTAAATTTATCATATTTATAGCACCATCTGCCCCTTTATTTGTAGTTAAATTTTCCCAGGAAAAATTAATATCCCAATGGTCAGTAAATGATTGAATAAATTCTTGTTCTCTGGGGTCAAGCACTTCATCAATCATAGCTATCTGACTTAAAATATTGATGATTTTTTTAGCTCCTGAAGGTTTTAAAAATGATTTAGCTAAATCTCCAGCTTCTTTTCTTTCAAAATTAAGGGTTTCTTTGATTAAAGTCCAGAATCCTTTTTTTCTTTCTCCAGGAACCCAGAATGACATTCCTACAATTATATTGAAAACTGCCAAACTAGCAAATATTGTACTGTCTATTAAACCTACATATTGTCTTTCAAAAAGATAGTTAAGTGAAAAAACAGATAAGGGAAATAAAGAAACTAATTGTGCCGTAACAGATATACTTTCTACTACTAAACGCTCATGTTTTCGCTTCCAAATTTGATTTGATTTGAGGTATGCTTCTGTTAAAGAGAAGCCGATAGATAAAAAAGCTAGTATAGATACTGCCTTTTGAAACATTTCCATGATACTGCTCCAAAATGTAATTTTGATACAAAATTTACCACTATAAAATGTATAACATAGAGTTGCTGAAATTGGTAATATATACAAGTTTTAAATTTTAGGAAGTAGCTGGGAATGTTCCATGTAATACCAATTTGAAAAAAGAATTTGACGAAGAGTTTAGTCAACTAAAATAGTTTAAGTCAGATGGCTATAAAAATCATAAATAGGTTGCGGGTAATTAAAAAGTAAATAAAAAAGTTGAAACTCTCACCTCTTCCCTTTTCCCTCTCTTGGTGCCCATTCCCTTGCGTCTTTTGCCGACGCGGGTTCGCACCGCTGTTCCCTAAAAAGCGGCAAGATTTTTGCCACAAATAAAATAGGATTGCTATATTTGTTCAAATAGATTGTTTGAGGTAAAAAAAATGATAATAATAACTACTTCTACTGACTACTGACTATTGACTACTAGAAACATTATTAGTATTTGTAGCAAACATTTATAAAATTGGTATAACATCCGTAGGAAGTAGGGAAGGAGGAGAAAAAAATACTTTACCTCATCAAGGCTGAGAACTACTATATAGTAGTCAGGAATTAGAAGTCGGAATTTGACTATTCCTAAAAAGTCTAGTCTTTCTTCCCTATTGCCTATTTCCTAAAAAATACAATCTTCTCACAATTGAAATCAGATGGCTATATATTAAAAGATGATACTTTGCTCAATAATAACTTGATTTTTTAGTATGGATGATTTACATTGGTTAAAAGCTTTTGCCTGATGTAAAATGTAAATTTATTTCTCAATATTTCTAATTTTGTCTAGCTTTTGCCAAACTAGAATAAAATATTAGTAAGTAAGTAGATAAAATTCTTTATATTTTCCCTGATAAGTTTAATATCTCAAGGTAACGTAAGCATTTCCTGCGGAATGCTGCGCAAACAGCTATTAGCAGTCAGATATTCCTACGGAATGCTGCGAAACAGCTTTTTAAATGATGTGATTTGATAGACTATTAAGGTTAAATGATGGATTTTTACCCATACTTTGTAATTCTATGAAATCTCTAAATTTTTATTTCCTTTAAGACAAGGAAATAAAGCTGATATCTGAATGCTGAATGCTTATAAAGTAACTGTCAGTGTCTCCTACAATTGGATGTGGTTTGAATCCCCATCAAATTTCCCTTTTTTCCTTCTTCAAGTATTTCTTAATTAGTGATAATTATGATTACCTCATTCCTATTTTATACCTCATTCAAATATTAAATTAATTATGTCCAGGTACTTATTAATGACAGAAAAAATAAGGTCTCCTGCTTCTTTTAGAGGGATGAAAAAAAATAAACTTCAGTATTTATCAAGCCTCCAGCTAAAACGAGAGGTTACTGTTAAAGAATTTCCTCCGCAGAAGGCTAACTGAGAGACTGTTTTTCAATAATGGATAATGGATAATGGATAATGGATAATGGATAATGGATAATGGATAATTACCTCTTCCTTTTAGGAAGAGGATTGAATAAAAGGAAAATAAATTCATGTTTCTCCTTGATCATAAGACGCTTTAAACCTTAATTATTCGGTAAAACAAGTATTAAGAGAGCTTAGAGTGACTAAAATCTAAAATAGGTAAGACTTCAAAAGATTAAAATCCGGTAAATACTAGAGGTGGAAAGGTGCATATATTCCTAGATTTTTAAGTGAGAAATAATTGTCTTGATTTCTTATTTCTTATTACCGAATAATTAATAATTAAGAGTTGAAGCGTCAATAATTAATTATTCATTCAACAATTAATGTTTAAAGCCTCCCTTTGTATTAATTATTGAGGACGGGTAATTATTAATTATTAATTGTTCCGCAGTGTTTTTTGCTGAACTGTTCCCTTTTTATATTTCCTGATAAATCCAATCTGTGATAACTAATAACTAATAACTAATAACTGAAATGACTGTTCTATCTCCTGAATTAAAACAAAAATTATCTACTCCACTAAAAATTGGCAACTTTGAAGTAAAAAGTCGCGTACTTCAATCACCATTATCAGGAGTAACAGATTTAGTATTTCGTCGTCTAGTACGTCGTCATGCTCCAGAGTCCATGATGTACACTGAAATGGTAAATGCGACAGGGTTACATTATGTAAAAGAATTACCTCAAATAATGGAGGTTGATAATAATGAACGACCAATAAGTATTCAATTATTTGATTGTCGGCCAGACTTCTTAGCAGAAGCAGCAGAAATGGCAGTAAAAGAAGGAGCTGATACTGTTGATATTAATATGGGTTGTCCTGTTAATAAAATTACCAAAAATGGTGGGGGTTCTTCTTTATTAAGACAGCCAGAATTAGCAGGAGAAATTGTTAGTAAAGTCGTAAAAGCTGTACCTGTTCCTGTTACTGTAAAAACAAGAATTGGTTGGAGTAATAAGGAAATTAATATTCTAGAATTTGCTAAGAGAATGGAAGATGCTGGTGCCCAAATGTTAACTTTACATGGTCGGACTCGTGCCCAAGGATATAATGGCCCGGCAAAATGGGAATGGATTACAAAAGTTAAGGAAATACTTTCTATTCCAGTTATTGCTAATGGGGATATTTTTTCTGTGGATGCTGCAATACGTTGTTTGGAGGAAACTGGAGCAGATGGGGTAATGTGTTCCCGTGGTACTTTGGGTTATCCTTTTTTGGTGGGAGAAATTGATTATTTCTTGAAAAATGGTGTAGAAAAAGTATCACCGACTGCAGTAGAAAAACTAGAATGTGCTAAAGAACATTTACAAGCATTATGGGAATATAAAGGCGATCGCGGGATTCGGCAGGCTCGTAAGCATTTGACTTGGTATTCTAAGGGTTTTCCGGGAGCAGGTGAGTTGCGGGGTCAGTTGGCAAAGGTAGAAACAGTGGCACAAGGTTATGATTTGATTGATAAGGTAATTGAAAATTTATAGTAGAAGGAAGAGGGAAGAAGGAAGAAGGCTTTAGTTATCTAGGAGAGAAGGAAGAAGTTTAATATTTAATTTTTTGGGCGTTAGATAAATGGGAGATAATTTTAATAGTTTTGTAGGATAGGTATTTTGCCTATTCTTAATACTTTCGGGTAGGTAGGATGCCAATAAGAAACCTGGTTTGTATTAAAATTTGACAATATTGATATCTGCTCAGACAAACCCGGTTTCTGTAACGTTTTAGATCCTAATAAGAAACTGGGTTTGTATTACAATTCGACTGTCAACCAAGAAATAAATTTATTGGCAAATAAAAAAGCTACAAAACTGATTATCTATTCTCTACGTTCTCCAAATATTAAATTAATTATATCTAGGTACTTAATAAAGACATTCTAAAATCTTGGCTATAAATACTTGGGAAGTGTCAAACTATCCTCATCAAGAACAATAAAAAATTTTTATTCCAGTTCCTTTGAGGATAGTGAGGTAGNTTTGTATTACAATTCGACTGTCAACCAAGAAATAAATTTATTGGCAAATAAAAAAGCTACAAAACTGATTATCTATTCTCTACGTTCTCCAAATATTAAATTAATTATATCTAGGTACTTAATAAAGACATTCTAAAATCTTGGCTATAAATACTTGGGAAGTGTCAAACTATCCTCATCAAGAACAATAAAAAATTTTTATTCCAGTTCCTTTGAGGATAGTGAGGTAGAGTTTAATACTAATATAGTCATTTTAGTTTAGAGTGAGACAAAGAGTTGCTACTGTCAAAGAGTTTCAGCTAAAAAAAATGTTTCATTCTTATTTAAAATGACTATATCTCTTCCCTCCATACCTATTCCCTAAAGAGGTACAGTTTAATACTAACCTCTCTTCCACTATTCCCTATTCCCTAAATTATGGATAAATTAAAAGGACGAGACTTATTAAGTTTAGCCGACTTAAATTCTGATGAATTAACAGAACTTTTACAATTAGCAGGCAAACTAAAATCTGGTAAAATTAATCTTAAATGTAATAAAGTATTAGGACTTTTATTTTCTAAAGCTTCGACAAGAACTAGGGTAAGTTTTACTGTGGCAATGTATCAATTGGGAGGTCAAGTTATTGATTTGAATCCTAATGTTACTCAAGTTAGTCGGGGAGAACCTTTGGTTGATACTGCTAGAGTTTTAGACCGATATTTAGATATTTTAGCGATTCGTACTTTTGAACAAAAAGACTTAGAAACTTTTGCCAATTATGCAAAAATTCCTGTTATTAATGCTCTGACAGATAGAGAACATCCTTGTCAAATATTGGCTGATTTATTAACGGTTCAAGAATGTTTTGGTAAGCTAGATGGAATAACTTTAAGTTATTTTGGTGATGGTAATAATGTGGCAAATTCTTTACTATTAGGTTGTGCCATGGTAGGAATGAATGTCAGAATAGCAACTCCAGCAAATTATCTGCCAAATAGGGAAATTGTAGAGCAAGCAAAAACTATTGCTAATGGTAAAAGTGAAGTTATAGTTACTGAAGATCCCCAGGTAGCAGTTAAGGATGCTCAAGTGCTTTATACTGATGTTTGGGCAAGTATGGGACAAGAGGGGGAAGCCGATAGTCGAATTCCTATTTTTCAACCTTATCAAGTAAATGAAAAATTGTTAGAAAATGCAGCAGATGATGTGATAGTTTTACATTGTTTGCCAGCACATCGAGATGAAGAAATTACTGATGGAGTTATGGAAGGAGAGCGATCGCGAGTTTGGGAGCAAGCAGAAAATAGAATGCACGCTCAAAAAGCTTTATTGGTAAGTATTTTAGGTAGTGATTAAAAAAGTGTGGAGAGTATGGGAAGTGTGGGGAGTGTGGGGAGTTTTTGCGAGCGACAGCGAAACACATCCTACTAGACTATATTAAGATTTTTCCTGATCTTAAAGCTTTTCTCCTAGATAACTAAAGTCTTCTTCCTTCACGGGAGTATATTAGGACTTACGCAAAGACCATCTATGTAGCGTTCAAAACTATAACGTTATAGTTTTTGAACTCTATATATGGTATCTCTGCGTAAGTCCTGTATTTGTAATACCATTTCTTAAAAATAATGCTATATCTAATTGGGTAGGGAGGTGTGGGAAGTGTGGGGAGTGGGGGGAAAACTAAAAGTAGAAACAATCAATACTGACTGATTAATAATTGTCAAAAAAAGACTTTCAACCTTGGTGACTATTTAACTTTTAAAGCATAGCTGAAGCGTAGCGTTACTTTTAGTAATTGATATAAGATTTTTCCTTCTCTTAAAGCTTCTTCCTTTTTCTTCATTCTTCCTCCTTCACCGGACTATATTTAAGATTTTTCCGTCTCTTAAAGCTTCTTCCTGTTTCTTCATTCTTCCTTCTTCACCGGACTATATTTAATTTAAGATTTTTCCTTCTCTTAAAGCTTCTCTCCTAGATAACTAAATCCTTCTTCCTTCGTCACCAGACTATATTTAATTTAAGATTTTTCCTTCTCTTAAATCTTTTTCCTTATTCCTTCTTACTTCTTCACCGGACTATATTTAAGATTTTTCTTTCTTACTTCTTACTTCTTCACCGGACTATATTTAAGATTTTTCTTTCTTACTTCTTACTTCTTCCTTCTTCCTTCTTCCTTCTTCCTTATTCCTTATTCCTTATTCCTTATTCCTTATTCCTTATTCCTTCTTCCTTCTTCCTTCTTCCTCAAGATAGAAATAAACAGCTTTGTCTTGATTATTTAAACTGATAATTCTCTGAAATATTTCAGTAGCTTGTTCCTTCTGTTGAGAATAGTAACTAATAACCCCCTGCTCAAATAAGGTTTTAGTTTGTGTTTTAAATTCGATCAGTTCGGGCGGATCTGCATCAAAAAATTCAAATAAAGATACTGCATCTTTTTTTCCTTTAACTTGAACTTGACCAAGAAACCTGTAATTATATTTCGTATAATCTTTAAGCTGAAAAAAGGTATGTTGACTAATAATTAAAGAAGCACCATAAACTTTAGTTAAATCTTGTAGACGAGAAGCTAAATTTACAGCATCACTAATCACAGTAGTATCCATTCTATTAATTCCACCAACTGTTCCTAACATTAAGGAACCTGTATTAATTCCAATCCCAATCTTGATAGGTGATTTATTATATCCTTTCCGAAGAATGTTGTATTTATTTAATTCTAAAAGCATTCCTAAAGCAGCTTGAACAGCATCATCAGGACACCTACCAAATAGTGCCATAATAGCATCACCAATATATTTATCAATAAAACCATAATTAGCAGTAATTAAAGGTTCCATACGGGAAAGATAGGAATTAATAAATTTAAAATTTTCCCCTAAATTCATGGTTTCTGAAAGGGTGGTAAAAGAGCGAATATCAGAAAATAAAATTGACATCTTCTTTTGTACAGATTCACCCAAAGAAACATCTACAATACTTTCATGTCCTAAAAATCGGAGAAACTGTTTTGGTACAAAGCGACTATATGATTGATTAAGTTTAGATAATTCAGTATTTTTAAGTTCTAATTGTTTAGTAAATTGAATCCTTTCTGCTTCAGCTTTTTTTCTTTCTGTAATGTCTTGAAAAGTAGCGATCGCGTAAATTAGTTTACCATTATCATCAAAGATTGGACTTGCTGATACTTCCACAGGAATTATCTTTTCCCCTTGACGAATTTCCATATTATCAACTCTAGCATTTTCTCCTTTTAAAGCTTTAAATATTGGCTGTTGTTCATAAGGATAAAATTTTTCTGTTCCTGCTAAATAAAGTTGATAAATTTCGGGAATTTTCTCTGGAGTAGTTTCAGCTATTATCCCTTTACCAAAGATATTTTGTGCAGTTTGATTAGTGTAGAAAGGTTGACCATCAGCATCAACTACAAATACTCCTACTGGCAAAGTTTCTAAGAATTTTTCTAGTCTTTTTTCACTGTCATATAACTTTTGAGCTGCTTCTATTAAATGTTCCTGTTTTAGAGCATCTTTTAACCTTNTTTCTCTGGAGTAGTTTCAGCTATTATCCCTTTACCAAAGATATTTTGTGCAGTTTGATTAGTGTAGAAAGGTTGACCATCAGCATCAACTACAAATACTCCTACTGGCAAAGTTTCTAAGAATTTTTCTAGTCTTTTTTCACTGTCATATAACTTTTGAGCTGCTTCTATTAAATGTTCCTGTTTTAGAGCATCTTTTAACCTTTGAACATAATTTAAAGTTTTATTAATTGTAATTTCTAAATCTTCTAAATCAATCGGTTTAGTTAAGAAATCAAATGCTCCTAAATTCATGGCTTTTCTGACAAGATCTAAATCGCTAGAAGCAGAAATAATTACTGTTTTAAGTGTAGGATGATTAATATCAGAAAGAGTAGATAGTAGGGCAATACCATCCATTTTTGGCATACTAATATCAGTTAATATAATATCTATGTCTGGTTCAGCTTGTAACTGTTCCAGAGCTATTAAACCGTTAGAAGCAAAAATAAATTCTAGGTCTTTTTTGCGAATTTTATTTCTGAACTTTTGCTTAATTATTGATTTAAAGGATGGTTCATCATCCACAACCAGTATTTTTGCTGGCATAGGTTCATTTTAGTTTTAATATTGTATAGCGCTACGCGCTAGGGAATAGGGAATAGGGAATAGGGAATAGGGAATAGTAAACTCATAAAGGGTTTTTCGTATAGGGAAAAGCTCCGCTAACAGGATTTAGAAATGTCCTAACCTTAATCCATAGTGCTATATTACTAATATATAGCAATTCCCATATTGGTGAAATACAAAATTGGNAATAGGGAATAGGGAATAGTAAACTCATAAAGGGTTTTTCGTATAGGGAAAAGCTCCGCTAACAGGATTTAGAAATGTCCTAACCTTAATCCATAGTGCTATATTACTAATATATAGCAATTCCCATATTGGTGAAATACAAAATTGGCTTGTTTTAGGGAGTAGGGAGCAGTAATTTGGGTTAGGTAATCATTTCAGTTATCAGTTATCAGTTATCAGTACCTCTGGAATAAGGAGGCTTGATATTAAGGAATAGTCTCTTTTTTTATCCCTTTAAAAAGGGAGGCACATACCCACAATTTTTCGGTAATAGAAAAGAAAAAAACAACTGTACCTGATTCAAGAATTGAGAATTGAGAATTGAGAATTGAGAATTACCTATTCTTATAAAAAAGAGGATTGGTGCTCAAGGATTTTTGTTCTTCTCTTGGTTGATTGGATATGGCGTTTTGCTGCGCGACATATAAAGCGGAGCGGCTCTGTTAAGAGCGGGAGACCCGCTCCTACGGACCCGCTGCGCTAACGCCATCCCATCCTAACGGACTGCTCCGCAAACAACCGCTTTTTTCTCCATGAATGGAGAGGCTTTATACCTTAATTTTTTGGTAAGTTGAAAAATGCTATAGTCAAAAGATTAAATAAGATAACTTTTAGTTTACCATTTTTTAGCTGAGGCAATTAATTTAGTTGCTTGGGAACTATCAACAGGTTTGGAAAAGAAGTATCCTTGCCCATATTTACAATTAAGGTCTCTCAGCAAAGCTAGTTGAGTAGCTGTTTCTACACCTTCAGCAATCACATCTATTTCTAAATTAGCAGCCAGACTAATAATTGCTTTTGTAATCTCTAGGTTTTGTGATTCAGCATCCATTGTCATAACAAAAGAACGGTCAATTTTCAGAGTATCAATAGGAAAATTACGCAGACGACTTAATGAAGAATAACCAGTGCCAAAATCATCAATATTTAACTGTATATTCATCGCTTTGAATTCTGATAATATTCCCATCACAATTTGCTCATTTTCCATTATTGTAGTTTCAGTAATTTCTAACCTCAGACTATGATGATCTAAACAAGTACGAGATAAAATTTCATTAACTTGTTCTACAAGATCGGATTTAGAAAATTGTCTACCAGAAAGATTAACACTAATTGTTAAAGACTGAAGAGAAAATTCTTGTTGCCAATTATAAGTTTGTTGACAAGCTTGTTGCAAAGTCCACCAACCAATTGGGATAATTAATCCTGTTTCTTCTGCTATAGGAATAAACTCATTTGGAGAAATCATTCCTCGTTGTGGATGGTTCCATCTAATTAATGCTTCAAAGCCACAAATTAAACCTGTTTCTAGTAGAATTATTGGTTGATAAAATAACTCTAATTCATTGCGTTGTAAAGCTTGTCTCAGGTCTATTTCTAACTTAAGTTGTGCTAAATTATCAGCATACATTGATGTATTAAATACTTCTTGACGAGCTTTTCCTAAAGTTTTAGCACGATACATAGCTGTATCTGCATCTCTAAGGATATCTGTAGGACTTTTATAATCTTTATTGGGTAAAACAATACCAATACTAGCGCTAGTATAAACTTCTTGCTCATTAATATAAAATGGTAACTGTAACAATTGTTGAATTCTTTGAGCTACATATTCAGCATTTTCTTCAGATTTAACATATTCCAATAATATAGCAAATTCATCTCCTCCCATCCTGGCTACACTATCATCATCCCGCATATCTTGTTTAAGTCTATTAGCTACTTCTATAATTAGTTGATCTCCTGCTAAATGTCCTAAACTATCATTAACTATCTTAAACCGATCTAAATCTATAAAAATTACTGCAAACTTCTCTTGAGAATGTCTCTGATATCTAGCCAAAGCATTAGATATTCTATCCATAAACAAAGCCCTATTAGGTAATTGAGTTAGGGAATCATGGAAAGCATCATGCAGTAGTTTTTCTTCTGCTATTTTTCTGTCTGTAATGTTATGAGAGTTAACAACTATTCCTTCTATATAACTATCCGAAGTTAAGTTAGTAAATACTGCTTCAAATATTTGCCACTTGTGTTGCTCATTTTGAATTTTCAATTCTTTGATATATTCTTTTTCTGATGAATTTTCAACTACTTTTTGTAAAGTATGTCTCACTAATTGACGGTCATTAGCATGAATAATATTGAAAATTGATATATTCAAATTATTGTCATCAAAATTATCTAAAAATTTTTGTGCTGATGGACTACAATAAACAACC
>NZ_LGSU01001347.1 GCF_002260545.1 Hydrocoleum sp. CS-953
TTAGTGGCTAAATATCTAATAAAATTATATTGAGTCCGATTAGTATCTTGATATTCATCCACTAAAATATGATTAAAACTTTGATGCCAATAAGCCAATACTTGCTCATTTTGCCGAAATAATTCTACAGGTATTCTGATTAGATCGTCAAAATCAAGAGCATTATTCGCAGCCAAATTATCTTGATAAATTCCATAGACTTCAGCAATTACCCTCCCTCGATAATCTGGCTGTGCTTTTTGAAATTCTTGAGGTGACATTCCTTGGTTTTTAGCATTACTAATAGCATATCTCATAGAACGTGGCTCAAATTTTTTATCGTCTAAGTTTAGCTGTTTAGTAACAATTTGCTTAACTAAACTTTGAGCATCACTTTCATCAAAAATAGAAAAATTTTTATCCCAGCGACGTTTTTTTTCGTCTTGGTATTTATTAATATCAAACCGCAGAATANTTCTTGAGGTGACATTCCTTGGTTTTTAGCATTACTAATAGCATATCTCATAGAACGTGGCTCAAATTTTTTATCGTCTAAGTTTAGCTGTTTAGTAACAATTTGCTTAACTAAACTTTGAGCATCACTTTCATCAAAAATAGAAAAATTTTTATCCCAGCGACGTTTTTTTTCGTCTTGGTATTTATTAATATCAAACCGCAGAATACGAGCGCAAAGACTATGAAAAGTTCCCATCCATAAATGCTTAGTAATATTTTTATAGACCTGCGATCGCAACCTTGTTTGTTCTTCCGCACTCAAAGCTGAAAAAGGTTTACCATATTTAGCCTCTGCCTGTTGTTGGGCAAACAACCTCTCAATGCGGTCTTTCATTTCCCGTGCAGCCTTATTTGTAAACGTCACCGCCAGAATATTTTCTGGGTGTACCCGATGATGACGAATTAGATGGGCCACACGATAAGTCAACGCCCTAGTTTTGCCCGATCCAGCACCCGCTACAACCAACATTGGTCCGCAGAAATGTTGTACTGCTTGGCGTTGAGATAAATTTAGCTGAGAGAGAAAGTCGGTAGTTTGCATAGTTGGATGTTATATACAGTAGTTAATATATTGCATATTATCACCAAACTCAAACAAAATATTAGTAGCAGTCCAGTAGGGTGCGTTAATGAAATGTAACGCACCGCAGAAAATGAAATGTAACGCACCGCAGCTATAGTAGAATGAGATGTATAAAAAGGTGCGTTACGACAGATTGTTAAATTCCTTATAGTAGCAGTCCAGTAGGGTGCGTTTCACTGCGTGACATGTTTGCGGAGCATTCCCTATACGAAAAATGAAATGTAACGCACCGCAGTTGTAGTAGAATGACATGTATAAAAAGGTGCGTTACGACGGATTGTTAAATGCCTTTCACAGTCTAAATTTTAGCCGTCTAACGCACCTACTAGACTGTTTCACCTAAAATAGTACGTTAGAATTGTCATTGCGAACGACAGTGAAGCAATCTCTAGAGAGTTGTCTATTGCAACATTTAAGCTGAAACGGTCCACTACAAGTTTTGCTGTCGCCGACATGAAACGCTGCGTGACATCAAAATGAAATGTAACGCACCGAGTCCAAACAACAATCAACTCAAAACCCCCATAAAAAACGGACGAAATAACTCACAACACAGACTTGCAAGATCGCCTTCCAAATGAACCAACCCCATCTTTTGCAACTGATAACCAAGGGATAGTTTTATTTCTATGGGTTTGTGGTTGTTCACAATTTCAGTAAAAATAGGCAATAATTCATCGTAGCGTTGCAAGTTCCACCATTGTTGTTGTAAATGTTCTGCATAAATAGCAGTTGTACTATCAGAATTTTCTAAAAGCTCTTCCAGAGTTATAGTCTGTTGTTGTAGGTAATAAAATGCTAACTGCAAACGATAGGGATGTCCGCTTAGAAGAGTAATTAGTTGCTGGATTTTTTCTTCAGTTATTTCTTGTTCGTACCGCCGTGCTAGATCCTGCACTTGAGCTAGAGTAAACTCCGGCAAATTGATGACTAATCCAGTATTCAACAGGGAAGGATTAATTGAGGGAGGCATCATAATTTCCGTAGAATGAACTGNTAATAAAATGCTAACTGCAAACGATAGGGATGTCCGCTTAGAAGAGTAATTAGTTGCTGGATTTTTTCTTCAGTTATTTCTTGTTCGTACCGCCGTGCTAGATCCTGCACTTGAGCTAGAGTAAACTCCGGCAAATTGATGACTAATCCAGTATTCAACAGGGAAGGATTAATTGAGGGAGGCATCATAATTTCCGTAGAATGAACTGTCACCAGTCGCAGCTTTTGCCAAAGATTACTTTCTGCTACCCCTGCTTTTGCTTGCTCAGACCAGGTTCGCAGAAGTTGGATAAATTCACGAGCAACATCTGGGTAGGCAAAAAGCTGATTGAGTTCATCAAGAGCTATTACCAGAGGTTGATCTAGGTTAGCTAAGATAATATCATTGAAATAGTCAGTGGCGATTGATTTGCTGCCTAAGGAGTTATCCCAAAAATGAGCTATCTGCTCATGCGATGGTGAATAGGGAAATTCTAACTCCTTGCTAACTCTACCACAGAACCATTTTAGGAAGCGTTCTAGGTTCTGTAAAATCTCTGCATCAGCGAGTTGTAAGTTCAGGGAAACGGTTTGATAGTCAAGGGATCTAGCGTAATACAAGATACGGCTCATTAGGGAGGTTTTGCCCATTTGCTTGTGAGCGCGGATATTCAACAGTGTACCTGGTTCCTGGATGCCTTGGTAACAAAGGCATTCGATGATGGGACGGTCAATGTAAAAGATAGAATCTAGGGGTATCTGTCCTCCCGGTGCCGTTGGCAAACGAGGTTGCAGATCGTCTTGTGGTTGAACCATTTTTTTCATTTGGGCGACGTTGTTGCGATCGCGCAGCATATCGAAAGGAGAATTGCAGACTGGTTCTAGGAAGGAGTAGGTTTCAGCAGGGGGCATAGGGTTAATCTGGACCTGATTATCTTGCTCAGACTTCAAGTATAGATAATCATCCGCTAACAAACTCAGATTAAAGGCATCGAANGGTTGCAGATCGTCTTGTGGTTGAACCATTTTTTTCATTTGGGCGACGTTGTTGCGATCGCGCAGCATATCGAAAGGAGAATTGCAGACTGGTTCTAGGAAGGAGTAGGTTTCAGCAGGGGGCATAGGGTTAATCTGGACCTGATTATCTTGCTCAGACTTCAAGTATAGATAATCATCCGCTAACAAACTCAGATTAAAGGCATCGAAGCAGCATTTTAAGGTACGTTTATCGACTCCTGACGAGCAGGTAAATATTTTGCTAAGGGTATTGGGAGTTAAACCTGTTTTTTTACTAAGAGATTCAAGGGTGTATCGCTGATTTTGCTCAATTTCTGCCTCTGATTTAGCTTGATGAAGTTTCCTTGAGCCTTGATTGGTAAGGGTTACACCACGTCTGCGTACATAGTTACTCATTGTTGTTATCTTTTTTTGATTAACAAATTTTTGATCTGATCTGTAGAAGTTAAAGATGTCCCCGATACCTATCTTCGATAAATAGCGATCGTCTATAAATATTGTTTATTTCTCCGATAAGTTGGTTTCCGGTAAAACTTCTGCATCTAGGATTTTTTTGTTAATAGGTTCAAAGTCCACGGGTGTATTCNGACAATTTCTTGACCATGATGTTACTTTGAGCGAGTTACAGTCAGGTCCGACAGCAGAAACTATTAACATTTTTATTCCTGAAGACGATAAAATTTTTCCGAAAACCCGATACCTATCTTCGATAAATAGCGATCGTCTATAAATATTGTTTATTTCTCCGATAAGTTGGTTTCCGGTAAAACTTCTGCATCTAGGATTTTTTTGTTAATAGGTTCAAAGTCCACGGGTGTATTCTGGGAAAAAGTCATTTTGGTCTTTTGGCAAGAAAGTTAACTTCATATTCGGTAATTATATCCGTATAATTTAAGTACCAAATTAGATTTTCCTGGTTCATTAAGCACAAATACGGTTACCTATGCTTACTTGCAAGCATCTAAAAACTTGGCCAATAGGCGTCATCGAATTTCAGAAAATACTTGGTAATATTCGACTCCAGGTTAATGTGAAAATATATTAAGCGTGCGGAATTTGAAGTAAAATTTTTGGCGTTGCACAATCAGGAATGATGAAATCTGAAAGTAAATATTTTTGGATAATTCTTTCCTAAATATATGTACAGTTGAAAATCAATTATCATTCTTTAATGTGCAACCCCATAATTAGTGTCACTGCCTAAGTCTTACTCTATATTTTTATTCTCAGTGCATTCCTGGATGAATAGTAAAAATGTGCATGAGTTATCACAATTAACTTTTTATTGTGGGTGGACGTGCATTTTCTTACACATTGATTAGCAGTTAGGGGTCACATTCTGCCATGACAATAGTTTTGTGAGGAGATAGTGACATTATCAGGAATGATGAAATCCTAAAGTAGATATTTTTGGATGATTCTTTCCTTAATATATGTACAGTTGAAAATCTATTATCATTCTTTAATGTGCAACCCCAAATTTTTAAGTTTGGGGCTTGTCAAAAGTAACGAGGTTATTAACAGCCTTCGGCTGGAAGNTGGGTGGACGTGCATTGTCTTACACATTGATTAGCAGTTAGGGGTCACATTCTGCCATGACAATAGTTTTGTGAGGAGATAGTGACATTATCAGGAATGATGAAATCCTAAAGTAGATATTTTTGGATGATTCTTTCCTTAATATATGTACAGTTGAAAATCTATTATCATTCTTTAATGTGCAACCCCAAATTTTTAAGTTTGGGGCTTGTCAAAAGTAACGAGGTTATTAACAGCCTTCGGCTGGAAGTCAGGAGTCAGGAGTCAGTAGAATTTTCTGGGCGCAGGCTCCTCGGAGCTGGCTCCTGGCTGGAAGCCAATTCGGGTATAAATCCCCACCGTCTGCACGGTGTCCGCAATTGGTTGGGGTTTGAATCCCCACGAACATTGATTCTGTCTCCAGAATTGCTGTCTCCTGACTCCTTCTTCAATATAAGTTTTCGATATCTGAAACCAATACAATAACTGGTCTTTGGGATTGGCTGGTACTAAATTATTAAGTTTTTCTTAAAAATTGTCAACTTTGGTGGTGTTTATGGAAAAAATTTGATAATAGAAATTTTTGTGGATTATTTGAATTTTTTCTGATTATTGTCCATCGGAAACCAGAAGTAAAATCCTTAACTTTTAAGTTTTTCCAAAGTTAAGCAATTTTCCCCTAAATAGTAGGGATGTTCTTAAGTTTTATATCTCTGAAATTGTTATGGGTACTAGCTTTGGGGAATTGCTGGAGCTAAATCCTTATCTTTTTTCTTAAAATTGCAAACTTTAGTGGCGGTTATAGCAGAAACTTGCCAGTATGGAGTCATAAGTGGATTGAGAAGTTACTGAACCACTTAAATAAGCAATCAGCACTTAGCAGTTAGCAGTTGGCAGTAAATCTTTAGAAGGGAATTCCAACCCCTCCTTTATAGAAACCGGGGTAAACCCAGAGCTGCTAAAAACTGTTAACCTAGTTCCTTCCCAGGAGGCTCCCTGTTTGCGGAGTCTTCGGGAACGGAAATGCTAAAAGCTAATAGCTAGTTAAGAAAAAATATCTGTAACTAGAAGAATGCAGAATTTTTTCTAACAATTGTCCTTTAAGCATTAAACAAAACAAATTATCATGCCAATTCAAAACGGCGCAACAGCACAATTGGGATCCATTCCCTTTGGCAATATCATTGGTGGCCCCTTGGTTGCTGCAGTTGAAGCCNGGATTTAAACCCAGGAGGGGCGATTCGCGTTAGCGGTAGCGTTAGCGTTAGCGAAGCTCCTCTGCAAGAGGCAGCTCCTCTGCAAGAGGCAGCACATCTGCAAGAGGCAGCATTCCGATAGGAAATGCTAAAAGCTAATAGCTAGTTAAGAAAAAATATCTGTAACTAGAAGAATGCAGAATTTTTTCTAACAATTGTCCTTTAAGCATTAAACAAAACAAATTATCATGCCAATTCAAAACGGCGCAACAGCACAATTGGGATCCATTCCCTTTGGCAATATCATTGGTGGCCCCTTGGTTGCTGCAGTTGAAGCCCAGTCACAAGCAGCACGATCGACAGTTGAGTTTATTGAGTCAGTTGGTCTTACTGCTGTGGAGAATGATGAGCAAAGTGTCCAGAATATCACTTTTAAATATAGTTCGGGTTCTACAGATGGTGAGACAACATATAAAACATTCCAAGTTCCATTACTAACAATTGTGCCTATCCCCTATATTCGCATTGATGATATGACGATCCAATTCAAGGCGAATATCAGTGCTGAAACAGAAACGGAAGAAACAACAGCACTTGCAACGGAAACAGATGTAAGCACAAGCATCCAAGCCAAATCTCGCTGGGGTCCGGCAAAGGTTAAAGCGAAGTTCAACGCCGCATTTTCTGCCAAAAAAGACAGCTCCTCGGCTGCGAACTCTAAGTATGTAGTTGAATATACCATGGATATCTCTCTCCATGCTGTACAGGATGATATGCCAGCAGGAATGCAGAAAGTCTTGACTATTCTCAATGATAGTATTATAAGCGAATGATAACCACAACTCAAATATAGAGCTTTGATATTTGAGTAGCGTGACTTCATATCTACATCCATCGTGGTTTGTGAATGTGGATATGGTCACAGTTTATTCAACCTCAGAGGAAAATCCTTTCATTAATTGATAATTGATAATTGATAATTACCTCTGATTAAAACCGCACGGGAATTGAAGGTAAGGAAATATCCTAGCACTTTTTTTCCCCTATGGGGGGAGGCTTTAAACCAGAATTATTTAATTATTAATTATTAATTATTAAGAATTCGGTAATCAAAACTTGGAGACTAATATTATGACAAAATTGAAACATATTATCGGAGCAATTCTTAGTGACATCAGTCAAGCACGAGTTATTTCAGATAACTATTCTCGCGATCTAAGACCTTTATACAAAGAAGATCCGTTTCTTAAACTCCTCTCTGTTCCCCGAACGGATATTAAGGAAGCGACCATCGATCTGAAGTTTGCTATTCTCAGCAATCAAAATGACCCAATCCCGACCAGCAAAAATGACCCAATCCCGACCAGCAAAGTCGTCATCTATCAACATCAGAATTATGAAGGAGCGTGTCAGGAACTCAGTGAGGGAAGCTACGATACCGCAAGCTTAGAAAACGATCAGTTGAGTTCCTTGAAAGTACCAAAGGGGATCAAGGTTACACTTTACGAACATGAGGGATTCCAAGGTAGAGCCAAGATTTTTACAAATGACACTCCTTGGGTGGGAGACGATTTCAATGATATTACCTCTTCGATCAAGGTTGAAAAATTATTGATGAAAGATCTTGAGGAAATTAACGTTGAGGTGGTTACAAGGGAACTCACAAGTCTGCCAGAAACAGCACTATCATCGATTTCGCTAAAACTGGATTTGACGAACTTTTAGGGTTACCACGACTTTTCATTAATTGATAATTGATAATTAATAATTGATAATTACCTATGGTTAAAACCATCGGATTGACGCAAAGGGGGAAAAAATTTATTTTTTTTCCCCTTGAAAGAGGAGGCTTTTAACCTCAATTATTTAATTAATAATTATTAATTATTATAGCCTTACGCATTAAGGTTAGGACATTTATAAATCCTGAAATTCTTTGACACTCTACTATTCCCTATTCCCTATTCCCTATTCCCTAGCGCGTAGCGCTATAATTACCCAGTAAAAAAACTTTGGAGATTAAACTATGCCAAATGCTACAGACCTATCATCGGTANTTAGGACATTTATAAATCCTGAAATTCTTTGACACTCTACTATTCCCTATTCCCTATTCCCTATTCCCTAGCGCGTAGCGCTATAATTACCCAGTAAAAAAACTTTGGAGATTAAACTATGCCAAATGCTACAGACCTATCATCGGTACCACTGTATCAGATTATTGGAGCGCCATTATTGGCAATCGTGCAAGCTGAAAGCCAAGCAGCGCAAGCAACTGCTAATTTTATTGAACAAGTAGGGTTTGATGATAATGACGAAGGAGTTAGTCGGTTAAAAACATTTACTTTTAAGTATACAAAGACGGGAGTAGGGGGAGATACAATCGAGTTTACGGTCGAGATTCCAGTATTGTCCATCGTCCCTATTCCCATAATAGAAGTACGCGAGGCGACCATTGACTTTGGGGTAGAGGTTAATGAAGCAGTTGAGCTTGAACAAAAAACAACCATTAATCCCACTGAGACATCTGGTGAAGACTCTTCTCTGGAACCTAATATCGTGGCATTTAAAGCGGGTCTAGCGAAACAGAGTTCTAGCTCGGCAATGAAGATACATATCAGCGCAGGTCAAGCGGATACTCCGGTTGGTTTGCTGACCTTATTTAGGGTGATGGAACAAGGAATTAGTACCACAAGCGGAAAAGTAACAACTGTTGATGCTGAAAACTCATCAGGGGAAAGTGATACAACAACTACCACTGAGCCGTCCTAAGAAGGCTAGGATACACCATCAGCATTTCAGTTATCAGTTAGCCTCCTATCGGAGGAGCTACGCTTTTCATGTCGCGCAGCGAAACACTTAGCCTCCTATGGTCGTAACTGCGCAATTCAGTACCTCTGGCGATCGCCATCAGGATTGAAATACTGAATTTGATTTTTTTCATCCCCTTAAAAGGGGAGGCTTGAGACCTGATTTTTTGGTCAAAAAGATTACAGCAGAGTTATTATACCAATTCACTTGAAAGATGTCACAAATAGTTTCAAACTTTTTTTTTAAAATAAATTCCTGAAATTAGTTTGGCATCAAAGTTTAGAGTTGATAAAATCTTAATGCATGACTTTTAACTTTTGTGAAACGGTATTCCCTCTTCATTAATTGATAATTGATAATTACCTCTGGTTAAAACCGCTACGGAATTGAAGATCAGGAAACATCCTAGCACTTTTTTTCCCCTATCCAAGGGTCGGCTTTAAACCAGAATTATTTAATTATTAATAATTCGGTAAAATTTGTAATTTATTTTGTATAGGAGATATTATGCCCAGAAAGTCTACTCACCAACATGGTATTCCCTGCCCCGAATGCACTTTTGTCATCCCCACTACTATGCCGATGTTGCTCTCTGGAGAGCCAATAGTTTGCCCGATGTGTGGATTAGCTCTCCACCTCGATGCTGAAAAATCTGCTGATAGCCTGAAATTGGTAAATCAGTTACATGAGGCTACGCAGAAGGTAGAACAGACAAGAAGACAGTTTCGATAAGGCTTTTTTCCTGATTGCTATTTAGCATACTCAGTTTCAGTTTCGTTATATTACAGCGGTTTTCAAATGTAACGCACCGCCTATCCCACGATGTTTCGGTGCGTTACGAATTACGCTTTTTCCTGACGGAATGCTTCGCAAACATGTTGCGGAGCAAAACACGCCCTATTGGACTTTTCAATAATTGATAATTGATAATGGATAATTGATAATTACTTCTTCCTTTTAGGGAGAGGATTGAATAAAAGGAAAATTTTTTCTTGTTTCTCCTTGTTCATGAGAGGCTTTATACCTTTATTTTTCGGTAATTATCTCCATGGGTAGTCCTGCATAGTAATGGTGAAGATATTTGTAATTTTTCCCCACACTTCCCACACTTCCCACACTCCCCACCCTTCCCACACTCTCTCTACCATTACTATGCACCACCACCATCTCCATGAACGGTGCGTTAGCGACAGCGTAACGCACCCTACTGGACTGTTTCATCTTAAATGTTGCAATAGAAAACTCGCACTTAGATTGCGATCCTGACGGACTGCTCCGCATTCGGTCAGGAAACGCGTTAGCGTTGCGCAGCATGGGACGTAGCAAGATCCCGTAAGGGTAACCCAAAAACAATCTTTCTCCCGTAGGGACGTTGCATGCAACGTCCCTACCCTACTCCCTACTTGGTTAATTATCCTCATCGGGAAAACGAATAATATCGTCTTCGCCAAGATATTCCCCATTTTGAATTTCAATCATTACTAAAGNGTAACCCAAAAACAATCTTTCTCCCGTAGGGACGTTGCATGCAACGTCCCTACCCTACTCCCTACTTGGTTAATTATCCTCATCGGGAAAACGAATAATATCGTCTTCGCCAAGATATTCCCCATTTTGAATTTCAATCATTACTAAAGGAATTGTACCAGGATTTTCTACACGATGAGCTGTATTTGCTGGAACATAAGTTGATTGTTTTTGCAAGAGTAATTTTTCGTGACCATCAAACACAACTTTAGCAGTACCAGAAACCACTATCCAATGTTCACTACGATGATAGTGCATCTGGGTACTAATATGATTTTTTGGTTTGACTTCTATACGATTAATTTTGTAACGGGGACCTTGTTCGAGAATTGTGACTTTACCCCAAGGTGGTGTTCTTATCGGACTTTCTTTTTGATTATTAGCTTGTGAATCTAAGACAGGGGTTGCAGGCTGTTGATTATTGTTGGCTTCACTCATAATATATATTTTCTGGATTAAATTCAAGAATAATCTACTTTTACAT
>NZ_LGSU01001348.1 GCF_002260545.1 Hydrocoleum sp. CS-953
AGTGGTAGGATTCAGTATTAAGAAATATTGAGTTAGTGCATCTATAAAACTTGAGATTTATTGTATAGACAAAACTCTAAAATCATCTAGATTGTATATTTTTTCAGACAATCAAAAGATGATTAGTATCCCTAGTAAATTACCAATTAATCAAGAAAAAAGGAGAATAATTAGTGTCTGAAGTCGCTACTAAAAATATCACATTCTGGAATACTACTGACTATAAGTATCCAGGATTTGGCAAAACCCTAGAAGTCCCTGATGGTTTAGGTGGTACAATAGGTATTACTTATAATCAAATAGACTATGATGACCGTGGCTGGAGAGGAAAGCCAGATGGTGATACTCCCATTACAGAAGATCGATTTCTCTCTGGGGAAATAGAGAATAATTTTAGCTTAACAGGCAAAGTCAAAGGTATTACCGCTACGATGCCTCAAATAAGAACTTTAGGAAAAGAAAATAACTATTCTGTCACCCTAGATTTTAGTAAATACAAAGCTTCCGCAGCAGGTTCAAAAGCAACTGATGGTGCAACCTCTGGTGACACTTATTTGGCCATATCAAGATTCTTTAATGGTAGTAAGACTGGATATACAACTATAAAAGTCACAGCGAAAACTGTAGATGGTAGTGAACTGAACCTAGGTGATTGGAAATTATTCAATAGTGGTGCCCTGCCGAATATGGGACGCTGGGGTGGCCATAATGCTCGGATATTTCTAGATGTAGCTAATCAAACTATTTCTGGTAAAAACTCTGAAGGTAAACAAGAGTTCTGTCCAACTCCACCTAACCCAGGTTCTTCTTTTGGTACAGATACAGGACTAGGCTTATTTGAGTTACCAAGTAATCAACGTTATGTGTCTATTACTCTGAGTTTCAAACAGAAAAAAATTCAAGGTGGGATACCTAATGATTTACACGATATTTATGTTGCTAGTAATACTAGCTCTACAGGTCCAATTGATGCAACTCCTCAACCTACCAATAAACCTGTAGACATAAATAATGGTTTACAACTGCATCTACCACTAAATGAAATAGTCGAAAATGCTGAATCAGAAAAAGAAGTTGTTGATATTTCAGCAGGAAAGTTTAATGGTAAAGTTCATGGTGCAACAGTTGTCACCGACTCGAAGTTTGGTAATTGTTTAAACTTTGATGGGGTGGATGATTATATCCAAATGCCACAAATGAATATTGATTATTCACAAGGTTTTACCGTAGAAGCTTGGGTGTATTATAACAGTTTCAAGAACCAATCAAGAGTTATTGATTTCGCTAACGGTCCCGGTAAAAACAATATCATTTTTGGCAATCATACTACAACAAATGATGGATTATTAGTTGTGTTTGTTGGTTCGACGAGAAAAGCTATTGAAGTAAAAGGGATACTTGAAGTAAATAAGTGGCTCCATCTAACAGCAACAATTGATGAGTCAGGAAATGCCAAGGTTTATAAGGATGGGCAAGAAGTAGGGGGGGGGTTGGTAGCTATCCCCAATAGTGTTAATCGTAGCAAAAACTATATTGGGGTAAGTAACTGGTCAGGAGATGGACATTTTCACGGAAAAATGTCAAATCTGCGGGTGTATAACCGAGTGTTGTCAAAAGAAGAAATTAACGAATGTATGGCAGTAGATGGAACACCTCCACCAATGGATATTAATAATGGTCTACAACTGCATCTACCACTGAATGAAATAGTCGAAAATGCAGCTAAAGAAAAAGAAGTTGTTGATGTTTCTGTAGGAAAACTTAAGGGTAAAGTTCATGGTGCAACAGTTGTAGATGACTCCCGTTTTGGCAGTTGTATCAACTTTGATGGAGTGGATGATTATATCCAACTACCTGCAATGAATATTGATTATTCACAAGGTTTTACTTTTGGAGCTTGGGTATATTATGAAAGCTTCAAGTATTGGTCGAGAATCATTGATTTTGGGATTGGTCATCCAAATGACAACATTTTATTGGCAAATCAGGAGACAACAAATAACCTATACTTTTATTGTTTGAGTGGTTCAAATCACAAATATATTAAAACAGACGGAATAGTGGAGTTGAATCAGTGGGTATATCTAACAGCAACAATTGATGGATTGGGAAATACTAAACTTTATAAAAATGGTCAGGAAGTAGGAAGGGGGTTAGTAAATATTCCTAATAGTGTTAACCGCACCGACAACTATATTGGCAAGAGTAACTGGTCAGACGGTAAATTGTTTCATGGTAAAATGTTGAATCTGCGGGTGTATAACCGAGTGTTGTCTCCAGAGGAAATTAATGAATGTATGAAAGTGGATGGAACACCTCCACCGATGGATATAAATCGTGGTTTACAACTGCATCTACCACTCAATGAAATAGTCGAAAATGCGGCTAAAGAAAAAGAAGTTGTTGATGTTTCTGTAGGAAAACTTAAGGGTAAAGTTAATGGTAATCCAACAGTTGTAGATGACTCACAACTTGGCAGTTGTCTAAACTTTGATGGAGTCGATGATTATATCCAAATGCCAGAAATGAATCTTGACTATTCACAAGGCTTTACTGTAGGAGCTTGGGTAAACTACAACAGCTTTAAGAGTTGGTCGAGAATTATTGACTTTGGAAATGGCGCTGGAAGTAACAACATTCTGTTTGCGAATCAAGGTACAACAGCTAATTTAACTTTACATAATTATCTTGGTGCTACTAATCACCCCATTCAAGTAGATGGAACACTAGAACAAAAAAAATGGCTTTATCTAGCAGCAACAATTGATGAGTCAGGAAATGGCAAAATATACAAGAATGGGCAAGAAATAGGAAGTGGATCGTCAAGTATCCCTAACAATATTAATCGCACCAAAAATTATATTGGCAAGAGTAACTGGTCAGCAGATCAATTGTTTCATGGTAAAATGTCAAATCTGCGGGTGTATAACGCAAGAGTAACTGGTCAGCAGATCAATTGTTTCATGGTAAAATGTCAAATCTGCGGGTGTATAACCGAGCGTTATCACCAGAAGAAATTGACGAATGTATGAAGGTAGATCAAACACCACCACCGATGGATATAAATCGTGGTTTACAATTGCATCTGCCACTGAATGAAATAGTCGAAAATGTGGCTAAAGAAAAAGAAGTTGTTGATGTTTCCGCAGGAAAACTCAAGGGTAAAGTTAATGGGAAACCCACAGTTGCAGATGACTCACAGCTTGGCAGTTGTCTAAACTTCGACGGTGTGGATGATTATATCCAAATGCCGGAAATGAATGTTGACTATTCCCAAGGTTTGACTATAGGAGCTTGGGTACAGTATAACAGCTTTAAGAGTTGGTCGAGAATTATTGACTTTGGAAATGGTCAAGGTAACGACAACATTGTTTTTGCTAATGAAGGTACTACTAAGAACTTAGACTTAGATGTTTATAAAGGTGCTACTCAAAACAGGATAAAAGCAGATGGAACGCTAGAGTTGAACCAGTGGCTTTATATAACAGTAACCGTTGATGGGTCAGGTAGTAGCAAAATCTACAAGAATGGTGAAGAAGTACAGACTGGTTTAGTACATCTGCCTAATAATGTTAATCGCACCAAAAATTATATTGGCAAGAGTAACTGGTCAGCAGATCAATTGTTTCATGGTAAAATGTCAAATCTGCGGGTGTATAACGCAAGAGTAACTGGTCAGCAGATCAATTGTTTCATGGTAAAATGTCAAATCTGCGGGTGTATAACCGAGCGTTATCACCAGAAGAAATTAACGAATGTATGAAACTGGATGGAACACCTCCACCGATGGATATAAATAGTGGTTTACAACTGCATTTGCCACTGAATGAAATTGTCGAAAATGATGCTAAAGAAAAAGAAGTTGCTGATATTTCAGCAGGAAAACTCAAGGGTAAAGTTAATGGTAATGCAACAATTGTAGATGACTCACAGCTTGGCAACTGTATAAACTTTGACGGTGTGGATGATTATATTGAATTACCTGTAGCAGCTATTCCTCAAAGCGATGAAATTACAATTAGTTTTTGGGCAAATGGTGGCAAGTCTTTACCCAAGACTAATTCTATATTATGGGCAGTCGCTAGCGATAAAATTAATGACTATGTGGTTAATATTCATTTACCTTGGTCAGATAGTCAAATTTATTTTGATTGCGGAAAGACTCCTACTTCTAGTAACAGTTATAACAGAATACAAAAAATAGCTGAGGCTGTTGATTTTAAAGATAAATGGAGTTACTGGACATTTACTAAGAATGTTACCACCGGGGAGATGAATATATATCTCAATGGTACTCTATGGCACAGTGGTACAGGTAAAAATAAACCAATAAATTCAATTACCCAGGTGAAGGTTGGTGCTGGTTATGGATTTTATCATGGTAAAATGGCTAATCTACGGATATATGACCGAGTGTTGTCTCCAGAGGAAATCAACGAATGTATGAAAGTGGATGGAACACCTCCACCAATGGATATAAATCGTGGTTTACAACTGCATCTACCACTGAATGAAATTGTGGAAAATGCGCTAATCTACGGATATATGACCGAGTGTTGTCTCCAGAGGAAATCAACGAATGTATGAAAGTGGATGGAACACCTCCACCAATGGATATAAATCGTGGTTTACAACTGCATCTACCACTGAATGAAATTGTGGAAAATGCGACTAAAGAAAAAGAAGTAGTTGATGTTTCAGCATCAAAACTCAATGGTAAAATCAATGGTGCAACAGTTGTAGCAGATGATCGCTTTGGTAACTGTATCAACTTTGATGGAGTGGATAATAATATCCAAATACCGGAAATGAATGTTGATTATTCAAAAGGTTTTACTGTAGAAGCTTGGTGTTACTCCAACAAGTTTAAAAATTACTCAAGAATAATTGACTTTGCCAATGGTCCTACCGACGACAATATCATTTTTAGTCATTATGTCAACAATTCGATCTTATTAGCGTTATATCTTGGTTCAAAGAGAAAAGAGTTAATCCTAAATAAAGTATTTGAAAATAATCAATGGCTTCATTTAGCAGCAACAGTAGATCAATTAGGGAATGCCAAAGTTTATAAAAATGGTCAACAAGTAGGGGAAGGTTTGCTAGCTGTCCCCAATACTGTTAATCGCACCAAAAACTATCTTGGCAATACTCAAAACGCTAAATCTCCAATTTATTTTCAGGGCAAAATGTCGAATCTACGGTTGTATAACCGACCATTATCTCCAGAGGAAATTAACGAATGTATCAAGGTAGATCAAACACTTCCACTTGTGGATATAAATCGTGGTTTACAACTGCATCTACCACTGAATGAAATTGTCGAAAATGCGACTAAAGAAAAAGAAATTGTTGATATTTCATCAGCCAAACTCAATGCTAAAGTCAATGGTGCAACAGTTGTAGCTGACTCCCGCTTTGGCAAAGAAATTGTTGATATTTCATCAGCCAAACTCAATGCTAAAGTCAATGGTGCAACAGTTGTAGCTGACTCCCGCTTTGGCAACTGTATAAACTTTGATGGAGTAGATGATTATATCGAACTGCCGGCAACAACTATTCCTCAAACTGGTGAAATCACAATTAGTTTTTGGGCAAATGGTGGCAAGTCTCTACCCAAACAGAATTCTATAATCTTGGCAGTAGATAAAAGTAACCACAGGGTAATTAACATTCATTTGCCTTGGTCAAATAGTCACATCTATTTTGATTGTGGAAATACAGCTACTTCTGATGACAGTTATGACAGAATAGAAAAATTATCTCAGGCTGTTGATTTTAAAGATAAATGGACTCACTGGGTATTTACTAAGAATGTGGCCACAGGCGAGATGAATATCTATCTCAACGGTACTCTATGGCAGAGTGGTACAGGTAAAAATCAACCAATAAGTTCAATTACCCAGGTGAAGTTCGGTGCTGGTTATGGATTTTATGATGGTAAAGTTGCTAATCTACGGATATATGACCGAGTGTTGTCTCCAGAGGAAATCAACGAATGTATGAAAGTGGATGGAACACCTCCACCAATGGATATAAATCGTGGTTTACAACTGCATCTACCACTGAATGAAATTGTGGAAAATGCAAAGAAATTGTTGATATTTCATCAGCCAAACTCAATGCTAAAGTCAATGGTGCAACAGTTGTAGCTGACTCCCGCTTTGGCAACTGTATCAACTTTGATGGAGTAGATGATTATATTGAACTACCTACAACAACTATTCCTCAAACAGGTGAAATTACAATTGGTTTTTGGGCAAATGGTGGCAAGTCTTTACCCAAACAGAATTCTATAATCTTGGCAGTAGATAAAAGTAACCACAGGGTAGTTAATATTCATTTACCTTGGTCAAATAGTCACATCTATTTTGATTGTGGAAATACGACTACTTCTGATGACAGTTATGACAGAATAGAAAAATTATCTCAGGCTGTTGATTTTAAGGATAAATGGACTTACTGGGTATTTACTAAAAATGTGGCAACAGGCGAGATGAATATCTATCTCAACGGTACTCTATGGCAGAGTGGTACAGGTAAAAATCAACCAATAAGTTCAATTAGCCAAGTGAAATTTGGTGATGGTTATGGATTCTATAATGGTAAAGTTGCTAATCTACGGATTTATGACCGAGTGTTGTCTCCAGAGGAAATTAACGAATTGATGCAAGTTGATAAACCTGATGCAGGTGACACCACATCAACTACTGGTGCGGATGATGCAACTCCAACCACTGATGCAGGTGACACCACATCAACTACTGGTGCAGGTGATGCAACTCCAACCACTGATGCAACAGAAACCGCATCAACTACTGGTGCAGGTGATGCAACTCCAACTACTGAGACAACAGAAACCGCATCAACTACTGGTGCGGATGATGCAACTCCAACCACTGAGACAACAGAAACCGCATCAACTACTGGTGCGCATCAACTACTGGTGCGGATGATGCAACTCCAACCACTGAGACAACAGAAACCGCATCAACTACTGGTGCGGATGATGCAACTCCAACGACTGATGCAACAGAAACCGCATCAACTACTGGTGCGGATGCAACAGACACATCATCAACTACTGAACCAACTGACACAACTCAAAAACCCATGGAATATCAGATTTATCAAGTAAATGGTAATCCCACAATTAAAACTGGATATCCAGCGTCAGAATGGACTGCAGTTATTGCCGGATTTAATTGCGGAGCACAGCAGAAACACAAAGCAACAGCATTAACGATCATGCCTGTTGTAGATGATGGAGAATGGAAAATCAAGTGCGATATTAAAGATGCAGATGATCGCTATTGGGATGTAGCAGTTTTATTTATCAGGAATAATATGGTAAATAGAATCAGCAATTTCTACCGTTAAATAGCTGTAACCTAAAACCGTATTTGATAGATTTTTTAGGGTAGTTTTTAATGACCAGAAAATAATATCAAATTTGGTAGTATCGGTAAAATCCAATATCGTAGGGGTTTGGTCTCCAAACCCTTACCAAATTTAACAATTTATCCTAAAAACCAGGCTTCTTTGTAAGTTCTACTAAAATAGAAAAATCATCCGCACAATTCCTATACCAATAGTTTCATTTTCCTCTTCATGTTCGGGATTAATAACTACTAAAACTCCAGGATTAATTGAAATATTATCATTAACTTGATAACGATAAAAACCTTCTAAATGCCAAGCAGTATCATTGTCTTGTGGAGCATTATCATTATCAGTTACTTTAGGCGGACTTCCTATTACTAAACCAAGCAAACTACCCTCTTTTCCTAAGTCAGTAAACCCGAATGTCACCGCCCAATTTACAATAGTTGCTTCATCTCCTTCTTCTACAATACCAACAGATTCTTCAGCATGAGCAAAACTTAATCCAGTCCAACCAGAAATTGTCAATTTATCAAAAGCACGCCAACTTGCTTGAAAACCTAAATGATCGGCGGAAGTGGGAACTAAACGACCAAAAGGTGCATTTGCTCTTCTACTACCTGTTGCTGCTGAGACAAATAATTTATTTTTAGGATAGTAAGAACGCACATAAGTAAGGCCAAAACGGAGGCGATCGCTTGGTCGAATATCTAGTTGTGCTAAAGCTGCATTACTACCATTAAAAAATCCATTTCCCTCGCGAGGATTTTCTGGGTCTCTTCCTATATATCCTAAAGATAAAGTGAAGGATTTATTAATATTATAAACGGTGGTTATTCCAGCACCCCGCGCTCCTTGAGCATAGATAGGATTGAATCGTCCAAAATTAGAAATTGCCCCTGAAATTCGACTCGCAAATAGTCTGTTGAAGTTATCAGAAACATTCATATTATATCTAGCTCCAGTGGCATCAATATGAACTCTAAATTTTTTGCCAATTGGAAAACGATAGAATAATTTACCAACATCAAAGGTATTATTAGTATTTCTTTGATAAGCTAAACGAGTCATATTTGTTCCAGTTATTGGCACTCCATAAGCAACTGTATCTAGAGCATCTAAACGAGTTTTGAAGAAATCTCGGCCTGTAAAGCTAGTATGAAAACTTAAACCTACTCGATTATTTAAAACTGTATTATCTTCTAAACTTCCACCGCCAGCTTTTTCATCTCCGAAAGCATTACTAAGAGCAAATACAACTTCTCCAAATAATTTAGTTGTTGTTGAAAATTGATTTGCTTCTAGTTCGGTAGTCCGTGCTTCTAGAGCATCTATTCTACCTTTAATTTCTGCAAGTTCGACAGCAAAATCTTCTTGTAAACGTTGTAAAACTGCTAAATCATCTTTAGTTACTAAGTCTGCTGTAGCAGCAGCAATTAATTCAGTAATTCTGTCTAAACAAGCATTTAAACCTGCTGCAAATTCGTAGCGAGTCATGGCACGATTACCGCGATAACTACCATCGGGATAACCAACAATACAACCATAACGTTCTACTAAAGATTGTAATGCTTGAAATGCCCAATCTGTAGGTTGAACATCGGATAATTGAGATACAGAAGTAACTTGTTCCATTGAGTCTAATTTTTGCTCAAGTTGATGGGGTTGAACAATAATTGCATCTTCCGCAACGGGAGTTATATCTGATTTTGAATTATCTTTTTCTCCAGTTTTTACTTGAGAATTTAGTTGTGTATATTTAATTTCATTTGCCTCAGCAACTGTAGAGATGCTGAAAATTTTAATTAATACAAATAAAAAACAATTTAGACGAATTTTTGACATATTTTTTTAGGAAATTAAGGAGTAGGAAAATTTTGTATATTGAGGGTTGCGATGACGACTGTTGAACTGGATTCTATGTTATCTAAAAATACAGAAAATTTCAGATATAATCGGGGAAAATGATGACAGGCAAGATGCCTATGTTACCAATTAAAAATTGATAATTAGAGATAGTTTTCATTATCAATTATCAATTATCCATTATCAATTATTTTTCATCCATAATAAAATGCTGAATCAGGCAAATTACCACCAAAAAGTTTAGGGTTTTGCTCCAATAAACGAGAATACCAAAACTCTAAGTCTTCTTTTGCATCTTTAGCACTTACCATTTCTAGTGGGGTATATCCCAGAGATTTTTTAATTACAGGTGCTTTTAAACCCAGATATTTTGCTCCTAATGCAGCAGCATTATCAGGATTTTGTTTTGCCCAATTCACTGCTTCAACTAACCCATTTTGTACAGCTTCAATTACATCAGGATATTGATTAATTATAGAAGTTAAACCTAAAGTTCCTGCTTGGGGAAAACGAGGGGGTCTACCTGTTACTTTTCCCCATTCTTGTTGTAAATTAATCGCCAATTTTATATCTAATCCTTGTTGTTTACCGCGAAGTTCGGCACCTGTACCAGCAGGTTCAGCTAAAAGTGCAGCATCGCCACGACCTGCTAATAATAATTGCACTGCTTGAGCAAAATCAGTGGTGTATTGAATTTTTAAATCTTTCTCTGGGTTTAATCCGTTTTCTTTGGCTAAATAAAAGAATAATTGAGAAGGTAAACCGCCTCGGAAAGCTATTAGTAATGTTTTATTTCTTAAATCATCAAAACTGCGGATATTCTGAGCAGACCAAATATTTAAAACTCCCCAAACTAAGACATTTAGTAATTTAATGGGAACTTGTTTTTGATATAAATTTGCTGCTAGAGATGTGGGAGTTGCTGATACTTGTAGTTTTCCTGAAACAGCATCTGCTCGGAGTTGGTCGTGAGTTTTCCATATACGGAAATCGACTGTTTCTACTAAGTTTTTAATCTGACTTTGTTCTGCTAAATAGGCGAGTAAAATTGTAATTATAATTGGAGAACCACCCAAAGCTAAACTTGGCAATTTTTTTTCAGATTGAGCAATAATTTTTGCTGCTTTAGCTGTGGAGAAATTAGTAGTAAATGTTAAACCAGTTGTGGCTAATATTAATTGTAAAAATTTACGGCGCTTTTTATCTATCATTTTTCAGACAAAATAAATTAGTTGTTGAAAACTTCTGTACTGAATAGCAATTTTAATTATCAGTTATCAGTTTTGATAATTAATAATAGTTTTGATTGAGCATGATTTTTATAATAATTTTTTCCATTTTTATTTGACTAATAATT
>NZ_LGSU01001349.1 GCF_002260545.1 Hydrocoleum sp. CS-953
CAATTACCAATTATCCATTTAAAAGGAGAGGATTTAAACTTTTAGGGATTAATTATCCATTAGTAATTATTAATTATTAGTTATTAAACTATACTATAGTATCAAGGGAATAGGGAATAGGGAATAGGGAATAGGGAATAGGGAATAGGGAACAGGAAGAAGAGTAGAGACGAATCATAGTCAGATTGTTTGATGTAATTGCTATAATATACTCGTAATTCCTAAAATTCACTAAATCAAAAAAAATAAGCACGGTTTATGGTTAATCAACTCCAAGTGCGCAACCCACGTTCTGGCAAAATAGATTATTTTATTACCCCTCCAACAGCAACAGAAATTGCTGCTAAATGTATCAGCTTACGCACAGCACAAATTGAGTGGCAACAGTTAGGAATAGAAAAACGAGTTGAGGTAATCCAACAGTGGAAAAAATCTCTTTTGTCTGACCAAGAAAAGTTAAACAAAGCATTAGTAAATGACACAGGTAGAGTCATAGAATCAAGAATAGAAATTGAGTCTGTAATTAATAGTATAGATAGATGGTGCAACTTAGCGCCAGAACTCTTAGCAACTGGAGAAACAAAAACTACAACAATTCCATTTATTCAACTGCAAAATCATTTAATTCCTTATCAGTTAGTTGGTATTATTAGTCCCTGGAATTTCCCCCTATTGTTATCTTTAATAGATGCAATTCCGGCTCTACTTGCTGGTTGTGCTGTTATAGTTAAACCCAGTGAAATTACTCCTAGATTTATTCAACCTTTGTTAGAAACTATAGCTACTGTTCCATTTTTGCAGGATATTTTTACTGTTATTGAAGGAGCTGGAGAAACTGGTGCAAATTTAATCGAATATGTAGACTTTATTTGTTTTACTGGTAGTGTTGCCACAGGTAAAAAAATTGCTGAGGAAACAGCAAAAAAGTTGATTCCAGCTTGTCTAGAATTGGGAGGAAAAGATCCAGCAATAGTCCTTGATTCAGCAGATTTAGAGTTAGCAACATCGGCACTTTTATGGGGTTCGGTTGTTAATGCAGGGCAGTCATGTTTATCTATTGAACGTATTTATGTAGCCGAGTCAATTTTTACAGAATTTATTACTAAAATTACTGAAAAAGCCAAAAGTCTGAAGTTAAATTATCCTAATATTGAATCTGGAGAAATAGGACCAATTATTTCGGCTCAACAAGCAGATATTATTACCGAACATTTACAAGATGCAGTGAGTAAAGGTGCAGTTATTCATTGTGGAGGAAATGTAGAAAAATTAGATGGTGGTTTCTGGTGTTTACCTACGGTTTTAAGTCAAGTAAATCATACTATGAAAATAATGACTGAGGAAACTTTTGGACCGATAAAACCAGTTATGTCTTTTGCTACTGTCGAAGAAGCAATTAGGTTAGCAAATGATACGATTTATGGTTTAAGTGCTGCTGTATTTGCAGGTTCTGAAACTGAAGCTTTAGCAGTTGCTAGTCAGATAAATGCTGGTGGAATTAGTATTAATGATGCAGGTTTAACAGCATTAATAAATGAAGGAGAAAAAAATTCTTTTAAGTTTTCTGGTTTAGGTAATTCTCGGATGGGTGCTGATGGTATGAAAAGATTTCTGCGGAAAAAAGCGATTTTAACTAAAGTAAATTCTGTTCCTAATCCTTGGTGGTTTGATTAAATCCTAAAATTATATTATGGGATAGATGAAACACTTCAGTAGGGTGCATTAATGAAATATAATGCACCGTCTATCCTAGTAATTATCTCTATGGATGGTGCGTTACGCGATCGCTAACGCACCCTACTTTTCACTTTTTACTTTCTTTCCAAGCTTTCTTTTTTCCCGGATTTAATAAACCATAAGTTGATGAAATGTAACGCACCAACTGATACTAAATAAAATCCTATAATTTAAACAACCGCAAAATCAGTTAACTTGCGAGTTTCAGGATCGTGGAAAGCTAAAACAATATCTTCTTGAGGTACATTTTCCCTTAATAATTCATTAGCAATTCCTTCCTCAGTCCAATCTTCCTCAATATAAATCTTCTCATTTTTAATCCGAATATAAACAGAAATCGCTTTAATTCGTCTATCATTTTTCCAGCCAATATTAAACCAAAGATATTGACTTCTTTGGTCGTCAAACATTAATATCTCATCAATATCAGGATCGGGAACCTGTGCTGATATTTTTTGATAATTCGTTAAAATTTGTTTGATTATCTTCTGATAATGAATTAGCTTATCCATTTAATAATCTCCTCTTTTTTAATGTCAATCACTAATAGTAAAACTTGATATTTTTGCAGAATTAATTTAATTGCAACTTGTGCAAAAAACTTTTCATAAATTTTATTACCAACTGCTAAATAAACTTTAAAATCGGGATGTGTAAGAGAAAGAAATGTTTGATAAATTAAATATTGTCCTAATGCTGTTTCAAATTCATGCATCGGAGAACGACTCAGAAAACTTTTAATTTCAATCACAATTTGTTGCCCTTCCCTTGTGGCATAAATTGTTTTTTCACCAGCTAGATNAGAAAGAAATGTTTGATAAATTAAATATTGTCCTAATGCTGTTTCAAATTCATGCATCGGAGAACGACTCAGAAAACTTTTAATTTCAATCACAATTTGTTGCCCTTCCCTTGTGGCATAAATTGTTTTTTCACCAGCTAGATCGGCAAATAATTTAACTTCTTCATATTTAATAGGATAAGGGTCAAAAGTAATTGTCCAACCATCTTTAATTAAAGCATTTTTAACAGCTTGATGATAAGTATCTCTTGCTGGCATTATTTCCTTGTAATAATTGGAACTTGCTGATTAAATCTCAAAGTATTTACAGATAAATTTTTGAGCAATTTTATACCCTGAAAAATTTGGAGCTTTTCGGAATGATAGCTGAAAAAGTAAGCATTTTGAGGTAACGATGACAGAAAAATCACTTTGAGTATTATGAACGACCATCTTCGTCTATAACTCTTATTTCTAACTCTGTAGGGACGTTGCATACAACGGCCCTAACCTAACTCAACAAAAGGATTTTTTTTCTCCATGAATTGAGAGACTTTATACCTTAATTTTTCGATAATTATTAATTATCTTGGATGAAAACCATCGTATTGAAGCAAGTGCATAAATCTTGTTTCTTTAATTATCCATTATTAATTATTAATTATCCAACCAAGCTTTCATTTTTCCCGGATTTAATAATCCATAAGGATCTACCTTTTGCTTAAATTCTAACTGTTCAAAGTCTGTAGTTTTCATTCCCCCATCTTCCAAAATATAGGTATGAGGATTAAAAATCATTACCCCATTTTCTTCGNGGATTTAATAATCCATAAGGATCTACCTTTTGCTTAAATTCTAACTGTTCAAAGTCTGTAGTTTTCATTCCCCCATCTTCCAAAATATAGGTATGAGGATTAAAAATCATTACCCCATTTTCTTCGTGATATTCAATAATTTCATTTAGTCGTTCTTCTGAACTATAACGGACAATTTGTAATCCTACTGGTGTAGTTTTACCATCCATTTTCATAAACTCTAAGTGCATGATTACTTCATCACCAAAATGCCGATACATTTTTTCTACAAGTTCTAGATTTTTATCAGCAGGAAAACCACTTTGTAAATAAGTCAAATTTGTATCTACACTCCGAGCGTGTAATGTTGTATGGTTCCAAGTCAACTCATATATAGGTGTACCTTTACTTGCTTCTTCAGCAGTTTTTTCATAACAAATTTCACCCTTAAATTCTTTAAGCAAATCCTGAAAAGATGCCAAACTATATTCAGATATCATCAAAAAAGCACAATGTTTTCCTTCAGGAATTGAATTTTTTAAACCAGCAAAAAAACTAGGTATCGGCCAAGCAAAAACAGTAATTAATTTTTTGACAATTCCATCACTATCTCCCAATGCTTGAGCAAATTTTGCACAGGTCATAAAATCATCAAAAGTTACTATTAATTCTGCCCAGGGATAAGTAGGAGCTAAAGGTATTTCTAATTGAGTAATAATTCCATTTGTTCCATAAGCATGATTAACTTTTTGTACGTCATCTCCTCGCAATTCTATAACTCTTGGTTCGGATTCCATAGTAACAACTCGGACAGCAGAAACATTACCTCTATCTCTCAATCCACCATAATTAATTGAACCAATTCCACTACTACCACCACCGATAAAACCGCCAATTGTAGCAGTACGATAAGTTGAAGGAAACATCCTAATTTCCCAACCAATTTCTTTAGCTTTTTTATCTAAAGCCATTAATTTTACTCCTGGTTCGACGCAAGATAAACCAGGTTTAATCCAATTAATATTATTCATTTTTGTAGTGTCGAGAACTACCCCTCCCTCCAAAGGAATACATTGCCCATAATTACCAGTTCCCGCACCTCTAATTGTTAAAGGTGCTTGATATTTAACGCAAGTTTTAGCTATTTGTAAAACTTCGGATTCGTTGGTAGGACGAACAATTAAATTAGCTTTTTTATATTTCAGTTTGGATTCTAAAACAGGACTGAAATGATAATAGTCTAGAGAGAGTTTAATGACTTGATTTTGGTCAGTAATAATTTCAATATTTGTTATTTCTGATGCTAGGGCATCCCAATTTATTTGTTTTGTTTTAGTTGTTGTCATTAGTATTTTGAGTAATATAAAATTCTATAGTATCAGTACAATTCAATATCGTAGGGGTTTGGTGACCAAACCCCTACCAAAATTGGAATTTTTGCCTCT
Organism: Hydrocoleum sp. CS-953; assembly: GCF_002260545.1. Classification (GTDB taxonomy): domain Bacteria; phylum Cyanobacteriota; class Cyanobacteriia; order Cyanobacteriales; family Microcoleaceae; genus Trichodesmium. The sequence continues at coordinate 4,758 of NZ_LGSU01001349.1, forward strand.
TTTAGAATCTTATTCTCTAAAGTAAGCAGATTTGAGATAAAAGGTTATTCTAACATTATTATAGTAATTTTTGAGAGAATACTGGGAAAAANGTAGGGGTTTGGTGACCAAACCCCTACCAAAATTGGAATTTTTGCCTCTTTTAGAATCTTATTCTCTAAAGTAAGCAGATTTGAGATAAAAGGTTATTCTAACATTATTATAGTAATTTTTGAGAGAATACTGGGAAAAACATTCCAATGCTAAACCTGGACTTTTACTATGGTATAATCGGGTATCAGATGCAGAGTTTCAAAACTTGAATGATTTACGGCAAACTTTTCCTTCAGCAGACTTAGTTGGAAATTTTACTGTCTTTAATATTGGAGGAAATAATTATCGACTCATTACTTACATTGATTACGAGTACAAAATAATTTTTATCCGCGCTGTACTAACGCACTCCGAATACGATAAGGAAAATTGGAAAAATGACGATTGGTTTCAAAACTCCTAACAATTATTATCTAGAATTAATTACTACATTTCCCCCTCGCCCCATAACTAATGATGCTGAATTAATTGCTACTCAAAATCGGATTAATTTTATTTTAGACAAAGGTTCCCTGACAAAAGAAGATCGGGACTATCTAAAAGTTTTAGGAATGTTAGTCTATGAATATGAAGAAGAACACGAACCAATTCCTACTATTAGAGGTGTTGAACTTCTGAAAGCTTTATTAGAAAAATCTCAACTTTCTCCTCAAGATTTAGTTCCTATTTTGGGCAATGAATTTATGGTATTAGAAGTATTGAATGGCAAATGTAAACTCTCAGAAAATCAAATTCAAGAACTAGCTAATTTTTTCCATATTTCTCCATCTTTATTGATAGATAATGAAAAGTAGTCATTGCGACGATAGGAAGCAATCTAAGGAGTCTTTTCCAGTCGCAATGACTTACAATAACTAACCAAATTATTTAATTTATAATGTTATATATAATCCGAATGAAAACCGTCATTGCGACGATAGGAAGCAATCTATGGGGTTGAGGAGATTGCTTCCTTCCACTCCGTTCCAGTCGCAATGACTTAGCTATAGTAATTATAGGGATTCTATATCAGGACTTACGCAGGAGAACCCAGAAACCNCAATGACTTACAATAACTAACCAAATTATTTAATTTATAATGTTATATATAATCCGAATGAAAACCGTCATTGCGACGATAGGAAGCAATCTATGGGGTTGAGGAGATTGCTTCCTTCCACTCCGTTCCAGTCGCATTCATCATCTAAAGGTTGACAAAATTGCCCCCAATATTCTAATGATTCAAAAGTATTATATACACCGTAATTATCATCAATACTCATAAAACGTAAAAATTTACAAATGGCTTCTGATTGTTTCCTTGTGAAAAGTTGTCTACGAGATAGATTAAAAGAGGATGGAATTAAAGAAAACATTGTAGAGTCAATAGAATTGTTATTGGAGGTCTCATAATTATTGATTGTCCATAAAATATAAGCAGGTAGATAGAAACGATAGCCTTTTTCATCTAAAAAGCTTAAAATATCAGATAAATTTTTAATTAACTTATCATTAGTATCCTGCCAATTATTGGGTAATAATTCTTCAAGGGATAAGTTTTTAAGCAAATCTTGGGAAATATATACTCCTCCTTTCTTAGCTAGAATATTATGGTAAATTTGTTGTTGCCGTCGCTCGTACTTATCTTCTTTTTTTAGAGAAACATTAAACATATAATCATCAATCATCCGAGCTTCAATTAAAGTAATTCCATCCTCTAGTTTTACTCCAGCAAATGCTTCCTGAATAGCCTGAATAACTTGTTGTTTAAAAATCTCTAATTTTTCGTCTAAAGTTTTCCAATTAGGCAGTCTAGCTTCACTTTCAGTCGGATTCCTTACGCAATCTCGCCATTCTTTTTCACAAACTCCCCAACGATTAAAATTTTGCTGTGCTTGTCTCAAAGTACAATCATTTGTGCCCCATTCGTCAAAATTATTAGTATCTTCCCAAAAACAAACTGGGCATATTTGATATGTTCCTGGCGGTGGTTTTTCTAGAGTTAAATAACCACAACAAGGGCAAGGATAAAATTTTGTTATTTTCGGTTTATTCATCAAACTTTATCGATTTTTATGATTAGATATTGTGGTTAATTTTTCTATATTAATCTTTAGTTGAGTAGTCCATTAGGGTGCGTTTCGGCTAAGATCCGACATGAAAAGGCGCTTACTACAAACTACAGTTGAACTGTCAAATATTACCTTGCGCCGTAACGCACCTTTGACTTCTAACTTGCTCAAGTTTTTAGTAGACTGAGACATATTAAATGGTGCGTTACGACGGATTTTTAAATCCTTTTCATAGTAGGAATTTTAGCCGTCTTTTCATGTCCGCTCTTAGCGGAAACACACCCTACTAGACTATTTGTGTTGGGTTTCCTACGTCAACCCAACCTACATCTTTTTCGATTTTTATGATTAGATATTGTGGTTAATTTTTCTATGTTAATCTTTAGGTATTGTTAAGGGGATAGGCGGTGCGTTACGCTTTGCTAACGCACCCTACAAACTACAAACTTTGCTTTTGAAACAAACTATCTAATTCACAATAATCAGGTAAAGTTGTATCAATAACTCCACCATTTCTCAATACCACTCTATCATGTTGAGACCGTGATAAAAGTTCGCTAAAATTCCTACCTTTAAACAGAATTAAATCCGCAGGTAATCCAACTCTAATTCTACCAATATTAGGCAAACCAATTAAATCCGCAGGAGTCTTAGTAACAGCATTCGGCCAATCCCCATAAGGTATATCTAAATGAGCAATTCTCACCGACATATTAAACACTTCCAAAACATCATGGTCGCCAAATCCAAAAAACGGATCGCGACAATTATCACTGGCAATAGCAACAGAAATTCCCTGTTTTTTCAACTCATGTAATAAAGTCACACCCCGCCATCTCGGAGTATAATTATCTTGCCTATTTTGGAGATAAAGATTACACATTGGCAGACTCACAATACTAATACTAGCTTCCTTAACTAACTCCAGAGTTTCTGTTACTTTTTCAGGAGTTTGTACAGCCAAACTACAACAATGTCCGCAGATAATTTCCCCAGAAAATTGATGACTAATTGCCTTCTCCGCAACCTTGTGTAAAACTCTAGAATTAGGGTCTCCATTTTCATCAGTATGTAAGTCTAAATTTAATTGTCTTTCTTTCGCCAGACTAAATAATTTATCTAATTCATTATCTACATCTGAACTCATAAATGGAACCGCTCCTAATATCCCACCAACATCAGCAATTTTATCCGCTAATTTTTCTCCTGCTTGAGTAAGATAATAATCCCCAGTAACCAAAGAAACAGGTTGTAATATTAATCTACCTTCCCACTCTTTTTGTAAAGTTTGAAATACCTCCAAACTAATATTTACCTCTTCTCCAAAACAGTCAAGATGAGTCCGAATAGCTTTTGTACCATGAGCATAACTACATTTAAGACCAAATTCCATCCGACGATAAATATCTTCAGCATTCCAATACTTTCCCGCATCCCTAGCACCCGCATCCAAAGCACCATTAAAACTACCATCTGAGTTAGGCGATCGCTCCCAAATATGTCCTTTATCTAAATGAGTGTGCATATCCACAAAACATGGCCACACCATTCCACCTTTCAGGTCAACAGTAGGAATGTCCCCAGTTGAAGGCAAGTCTGCTGAAGAATGGACAATTTGTGTGATGACTCCCTCTCTAATTTCTATATTTACTAAAGACAAACCTTCCCTAGTTTGACTTGATATCTCTGAGTCAGTTTCTATAAGACATACAGGTACATGAGCATTTTTTAACCAATAGTTAGAAGTATCAGAGATTACTGAAAATTTTTGATTGTTCATAATTTATTTTATCGGTAAATTTCATTAAGACCTCTCCCCCAACCCCTCTCCTACAAGGAGAGGGGCAAATATTCCCCCCCTTCCCTTGCAGGGAAGGGGGTTGGGGGGTTAGGTTTTTTTACCCACAATTTTAGTCTAGACACGCTACTACAGGGACTATCTCCGTGGCACAATAATGTAGAGAAAATTATTGGCAAAAGGATTAATTTCAATGATGACTGAATCTAGATTACAGACTGCATTAAAAAATGGCCAAGCTCTAAAAGTTATTAGTGGTTTGACTAATTTCGACAAAGATAGAGTCGCAGCAACCGTTAAAGCTGCAACTTTAGGTGGAGCAACCTTCCTTGATATTGCTGCCGATCCTAATTTAGTAGAGATGGCACGCAGTTTAACTAATTTACCTATTTGTGTTTCTGCTATTGAACCTGCTAAATTTGTACCAGCAGTAGAAGCGGGTGCTGACTTAATTGAAATTGGTAACTATGAGGCATTCTACGCTCAAGGAATGCGTTTTGAAGCAGAGGAAGTTTTACAGTTAACTCAAGAAACTCGCAAACTTTTACCTAATATTACTCTTTCTGTAACTGTTCCTCATCTTTTAGAATTAGATCGGCAAGTACAACTAGCTACTGAGTTAGTAACAGCAGGTGCTGATCTTATTCAAACTGAAGGTGCTGTCATTGCTAAACCAACTCATCCCGGAACTTTGGGTTTAATTGAAAAAGCAGCTCCTACTATCGCAGCAGCTTATGAAATTTCTCGTGCTGTCACTATACCTGTGTTGTGTGCTTCTGGTATTTCTAATGTTACTGCTCCATTAGCGATCGCTGCTGGTGCTGCTGGCGTTGGTGTGGGTAGTGCTATTAACAAACTGAATGATGAAGTAGCGATGATCGCTGCTGTTCGTAGTTTGGTGGAAGCTTTGGCAACTGTTAGTCATGTGAAAGCAGATGCAATGTCTGTTTAATTTGCTTGACTTGGAGAGTTTTCAGGTTAATGAACTACGTTAAAAAATGATAACCCTGTAGGGACGTTCGCATTTTTGTTATACAACGTCCCTACTCAAATCAAAAAGTCTGTCAGAAAATGACAGAAATATCTTATTTTGAAGTCCTAATAAATTTAAGTAATTAAGGTACTTTGTTCAACATTTATCATCCTTGCATAGAGAATTTGCTCATTAATTTCTAGATTATTGATTAAGCTTAAGCAAATTACAATACCATCACCTATTAATTCTCCTTCTATCTCTCCATACTCGACCTGTAAAATAATATTATCTGCCCGTGAATCATTAGAAACACTATCCGGATCTTGCCAGTTTCCCAAACCACTAATTTCTGTTGTTGCCTTCATAAAATTTAATGATTCAGATTTGAACCTAGGTACAGTTAATGTTAATAATTCCTGTTCAATTCTAGCAAATTTAACATGATTACTTTCTTCTCCAAATAATAGTGCAAAAAGTATATCTTTAGCTAGAATAAGTAATTCGTTACCCTAATTACTCCGATATTTTTCTGTTACTAAGTCAGTTCCTTTTTCTGGAGGATTATTAATTAAATAGCCATCTTCTATTAATTTACTCCGATCTCTTTTATCATACTTTTTGATAAAATCATTTAATTTTTCTCTATCCAGTGCCATGTCTTTGAGGCGTTCTATTCTTGAAAGCCGCTCTTGAGCTTTTTGTTCTTGAATAGCTTTAATATCTTTCTTTTTTATATATAAAGAATCTAAAGTTAAACGTATAATTTGCTCAATTAACCATTCTCGGTCTTGTTGTACTAAATAACTGCGTAATTTTTCCTCGAACTGAGGAGCTAGCTCTTCTTTAACAGAACTAACTATACCTTGAATATTCAGACTCATTTCTGTTCTCCTAAAAATTGGTCATTAAAATAATAGATATGTTTAATTTATTGCTCATTGTGTAATAT
>NZ_LGSU01000135.1 GCF_002260545.1 Hydrocoleum sp. CS-953
ATGTTAGATATTGTACCAGTACCAATATTACCAAAAGCATCTACTGAACGTGAAGTAAATAACTTTAATAAATATCCAATAATTCTTCAGCAAAGTGAGGAAGATTGTGGAGCAGCTTGTTTAGCTTCTATTGCCAAATATCATGGTCGTAATTTAACAATTAATCGGATCAGAGAAACGATAGGTACTAATCAACAAGGAACTACATTATTAGGTTTAAAACAAGGTGCAGATACTATCGGTTTTAATGCTAGATCTGTGAAAGCTAATCCAGGAATTTTAAATAAAATTGAACAGGCTCCTTTACCAGCAATTATTCATTGGCAAGGTTATCATTGGGTAGTTTTGTATGGTAAACAAGGGGATAAATATGTAATTGCTGACCCTGCTATCGGGATTCGTTTTTTGTCTGAAAAAGAATTAGCTGAAGCTTGGGAAGATTGGGTTTGTTTATTAGTAGAACCTGACCCAAAACGCTTTTTTTCTGAGGCTGATGAAAAGGTAAGTAGTATTAGCAGGTTGGTGAGACGAGTTTGGTATTATCGTCAAATTATTATTCAGGTATTTCTGTTAAATATTGTCTTAGGTTTACTTTCTATTGCTTCTCCTTTTTTGGTGCAAATTCTGACTGATGATGTGCTAGTTAGGGGTGATTTTCAGTTACTTACTAGCGTGGTAATTGCTGTAATTGTGATGAATATTTTTAGCAGTTGTCTGGAATTAGTTCAATCTAATATGATTGCTCATTTTGCCCAACGTTTGGAGTTAGGATTAGTCATGGAGTTTGGCAGACAAATTTTACGTTTGCCATTGAATTATTATGAGACGCGACGTAGTGGTGAAATTGTTAGTAGGCTGACAGATATTAAAGAGATTAATCAGTTAGTTTCCCAAGTAATTGTGAGTTTACCTAGTCAATTTTTTATTGCTTTGGTTTCTTTGATTGTGATGTGCCTATATAGTTTTTCCTTGACTATAGTTGCTGTTTTTATGGCAGTAGTTATGACTTTATCAACTATTGCTTTGTTGCCGATATTACAGCAAAAAACTAGAAATTTATTTGCTTTAGAAGCAGAAACTCAGGGTGTTTTGGTAGAGACTTTTAAGGGAGCAATGACTCTGAAAACTACTTCTAGCGCTCCTCAGTTTTGGGAAGAATATCAAGGTAGATTTGGCAAGTTGGCTAATTTGAGTTTTAGAACTACTCAGATTGGGATTGTCAATGATGTATTTTCTGGTTTAGTTAGTAATATTGGTAATATTTTTCTGTTATGGTTTGGCAGTAATTTAGTCATAGCTGAACAATTAAGTATTGGTCAGTTATTGGCTTTTATTGCTATGAATCAATATGTGTCAACTTTGGTTAGTACATTAGTGGGATTGATGGATGAATTGGCAAAAGTTCAGACTGCTACGAGACGACTTTCAGAAGTAATTGATTATCCTGCTGAAACTGATGAAAAACATCAAAAACCAGAAGCTAAAATTAAGGATAATGCGGATATTATTTGCTCTAATATTAGTTTTCACTACGCTGGGAGAATTGATTTATTAGAAAATTTTTCTGTGAGGTTTCCTGGTGGTAAATCTATTGCTTTAATTGGTGAGTCTGGCTGTGGTAAAAGTACGGTTGCTAAATTAATTGCTGGTTTATATCCTGTGCAGTCTGGTAATATTCAAATTGGTATTTATAATTTACAAGATTTAGATATAAATTCTCTGAGAAAACAAATTGTATTAGTTCCTCAAGATGCTCATTTTTGGAGTCGTTCAATTATTGAAAATTTCCATTTAGCTGCCCCGGGTGTAACATTTGAACAAATCGTTCAAGCTTGTCAAATTTCTGGAGCAGATGAATTTATTAGTCGTTTACCTGATAAATATCAAACTGTTTTAGGAGAATTTGGAGCGAATATTTCTGGCGGACAAAGACAGCGTTTGGCAATAGCAAGGGGTATTGTTAATGACCCGCCTGTATTAATTTTGGATGAGTCAACTTCAGGTTTAGATCCAATTGCTGAGTCGGAAGTTTTGGAAAGTTTATTATCTTATCGTCGCGGAAAAACTACTATTTTTATTAGTCATAGACCGAGGGTAATTAGTAGAGCTGATTGGATTATTTTATTGAATCATGGGCAATTAGAATTGCAAGGTTCTCCGGCATCTTTAAGGGCACAAAATGGGAATCATTTAGATTTTTTGAATCCTTAAAGGAGAGTGGGGGAGTAGGGGAGTAGGGGAGTA
>NZ_LGSU01001350.1 GCF_002260545.1 Hydrocoleum sp. CS-953
ATTACCTCTAATTAAATGAACTAATGCATAAAATTCTGAACTATGAACTCCTAGAAGAAATCTATGCCAGCGATCGCACAATAATCTATCGCGCTTACTCGGAATATGACCAAAAATTAGTCATCCTTAAACTTCCCAACCATCCATATCCTAATTTCCATTCCTTAACTCAATACCGCAACGCTTATAACATACTCAAAAACTTCAACTTTCGAGGAATAGTAAAAATCCTAGCACTGGAAAAATTTGAGCAACGTTTAATGTTAGTAATGGAAGATTTTGGAGGCATATCTCTGCCAGAATATCTCAGTCAAGAAAATCTTTTTAAGCACTCTAATTCAGACCAGATCAATCATTTTTTTAAAATAGCTCTACAAATAATTAATCCCCTAGAAAAATTGCATGAAAATCGGATGATTCATAAAGATATAAAACCCCACAATATTATTCTTAATCCCCAAAGCCAAAAAATCCAAATTATAGATTTTAGTACCACAACAAAGCTCCCTAAAGAAACAGCAGAAATCCGAAATCCCAATACCCTAGAAGGAACTCTAGCTTATATTTCACCAGAACAAACAGGGCGAATGAATAGAGGAATAGATTATAGGAGTGATTTATACTCATTAGGAATTACATTTTATGAATTATTAACAAAACAACTCCCCTTTAATTCCACAGATCCCATGGAGTTAGTTCACTTTCATATTGCTCGTCAACCAAAACCTCTCATAGAATTAAATCAGGAAATACCAGAAACCCTCAATTCCATAGTGCTTAAATTAATAGAAAAAATGCCAGAAGCACGTTATCAAACAGCAGCAGGATTACGCCATGATTTAGAAAAATGTAAGTATGAATGGGAAAATAACAAAAAAGTCACAGTATTTGACCTCGGGAAAAAAGACAGAAACAACTATTTAATTATCCCAGAAAAACTCTATGGAAGAGAAGAAGAAGTAGAAATATTATTAACAGCATTTGAGAGAGTTTCTGACCGTAAAAAATCTCAAAGTGAATTGATGTTAGTAGGAGGATTTTCTGGTATTGGTAAATCAGCATTAGTGAATGAAGTGCATAAACCAATAGTAGAAAAAAGAGGTTATTTTATCGAGGGAAAATTCGACCAATTTCAAAGAGATATACCATTTTCAGCATGGTTAAATGCTTTTGCAGAATTGGTAAAACAAATTCTCAGTGAACCCGAAGAAAAATTACAAGTTATCGCCATTAAAGTACAGCAAATATTGGGAGAAGAAGCACAAGTAATAATAGATGTAATTCCCGAATTAGAATTATTAATTGGTAAACAACCTCCCGCCACAGAATTATCTCCCAGTGCTGCCGAAAATCGGTTCAATTTATTATTCTCAAAATTTATATCTGTATTTGGTCAAGCAGAGCATCCATTAGTAATATTTTTAGATGACTTACAATGGGCAGATTTAGCATCACTAAAGTTGATGAAGTTAGTGATGGAAGAAATAGATATTAACTATTTATTATTGATAGGAGCTTACCGAGATAATGAAGTAAATGCGGGGCATCCTTTCATATTAACTCTTGAGGAAATTCAAACAACAGGAGCAATTGTTAATCAAATAATTCTATCTCCGTTGAGTCAGTCAGCACTAAATAATTTAGTAACTGATACTCTCAATTATGCTCCTACTGAATCATTAGAACTAACAGAAGAGATATATAGAAAAACAGAAGGAAATCCATTTTTTAGCAATCAGTTTATCAAGTCTCTGTACAAAGAAGGATTAATTTTTTATGATGAGGAACAAGAGAAATGGTTGTACAATTTGCCAGAAATTAAAATTTTGGCAGAGAGTGGGGATGTGGTAGAATTGATGGCTGCCCAAATCAGAAAACTACCTCTAGATACTCAAGAATTATTAAAATTAGCAGCTTGTATAAGTAATGAGTTTGACTTAGAAACTTTATCTATTGTGTCGGAGAAATATCTGTCTGAAACAGCATCATGTTTATGGAATGCTTTGTCGGAAGGATTAATTTTACCAGGAGATGAAACCTACAAATTTTATCAGGGAGAACAGGATGATAATTTGCCAGAAATCAAAGATTTAGAAACACCGATATATCATTTTTTGCATGATAGGGTACAACAAGCAGCTTATAGTTTAATTCCAGAAAAAAACAAGCAGAAAACTCATCTAAAAATTGGCAGATTATTGTTAAAAAATGCAGTTGATGAGGAACTAGAAGAAAAAATCTTTGAAATTGTAAATCAACTCAACTATGGTGTGGAGTTAATTACAGAAAAAGATGCTAGGGAAGAGTTAGCAAGTTTAAATTTAAGGGCGGGAATAAAAGCGAAAGTATCAACGGCTTATAAATCAGCAATATCTTATTTTCAGATAGGTATAAATCTACTGGGAGAAAAACCTTGGTCAAACCAATATCAACTAACATTGGCACTACATGAATTATCGGCAGAAGCTAACTATCTGAATGGTGACTTTGAAGAAATGGAGAAATTAGTTGATATTGTCTTAGAAAAAAGCAATAAACTTTTGGATAAAATCAAAGTCTACGAAATTAAAATACAAGCTTACATTACTCAAACTAGACTGCAAGAAGCTTTAAGTATTGGCTTATATGTTTTATCACTTCTTGGGATTAGCTTTCCCACAAATCCAACTCCATCAGATATTCAAGAATACTTGCAAACAACTAAAAGTAACTTGATCGGAAAAAATATATTGGAACTGATTAATTTACCATTGTTAAAAGACCCAGGAAAATTAGCATCAATGCGCATTTTATCATCACTTTTTTCGGTTATATTTGTTTCTAATCCCGCCTTATTACCATTGATGATATGCGAGCAAATAAATCTATCTTTAGAGTCAGGAATATCCACATTTTTTGCTTTTGCTTGTACCACCTATGGTTTTCTCTTATGCACTGTAGAACAAGATATTGATACTGGATATCAGTTTGGCAGACTTGGTTCTGAACTACTAGAAAAATTTCAGAGTAAAGACCAGAAAAGTAAAGTATTTCATATAATTTCTGTTGGTATAGAACATTGGAAAATTCATATTCAAGAAATTTGCCCTAATTTACTAGAAGCTTATAAAATAGGTTTAGAAACGGGAGATTTAGAATATGGTTTTTATAATATTCTTCATTACTGTTGTTACTCTTACTTGGCAGGTATATCCCTAGATATATTGGAGCCAGAAATAACTAATCATACCAATTCTCTCAAACAGTTTAAGCAAGAAAATACTTACTACTACACCAAGGTTTATCATCAAGCTGTGTTGAATTTACTAGGAGATGCAGAAAATCCTGAATTATTATTAGGCAGTGCTTTTAATGAGGAAAAATTTATTCCTTTCTATGAAAATATTAATGACCGCTATGCTTTATTTCATATCTATCTTCATAAATTAATTCTGTCTTATTTATTGGGAAATTTTCAGCAATCAAAAAATTATGTTATGCGGGTAGAAGAATATGTTGAGGGCGGTGTTAGCGGGTACTTTTATTTTCCCGTATATTACTTTTATAGTTCACTAGCTAAACTAGCTTTTTATCCTACTTTAGCAGTTGAGGAACAAAAACAAATACTAGAGCAAGTAACCGCCAATGCCGAAAAAATGAAATTTTGGGCACAACACGCACCCACAAATTACTCCCATAAATATCATTTAATAGAAGCAGAAAAATACAAAATACTTGGAGACAAAATAGAGGCGATCGAAGCTTATGAAGAGGCGATCGCCCAGGCTACAGAAAATAAATATATTCAAGAAGCAGCTTTAGCAAATGAACTCTGTGCCAAATTTTATCTAGAGTGGGTTCATTAATTGATAATTGATAATGGATAATTGATAATTACCTCTGGTTAAAACCGTTCTTGATTGAAGANGGAAATATCCTAGCACTTTTTTTCCCCTATCCAAGGGGAGGCTTTAAACCACAATTATTTAATTAATAATTAATAATTAATTATTCGGTCAAACCAAAATTGCCCAAACCTATATGTTAGAAGCTTACTTTGGATATACTAACTGGGGAGCAGTAGTTAAAGTCAAAGACTTAGAAAAACGATACCCACAATTACTCGCAAAAGTGTTAGTTTCCTCTTCTGAAAAAGACAACCTTATTAGTAGCAGTACCTATACCCATACCTCTCAAAGCAATAGAGAAAATATTCTCGATCTAGCAACTGTAATTAAAGTTTCTCAAACTCTGTCTGGAGAAGTCAAACTAGAAAATTTACTCTGAAGTTTAATTCAACTAATGATGGAAAATGCAGGTGCCCAAAAATGCGCTCTCATTCTCGTTAAATACCAACAATTAATAGTTGAAGCAATAACTTATGTTGTAGATACAGATATTCCTATTAATAATCAAAATTATCTGCCAAATTTCCAGCGACCTCAAGTACCCCTTTCCTCAATTCAAGAATTACCTCAAGCATTAATTAACTATGTATGGCGAACTCAAAAATTTCAGGTATTGGATGACGCTACTACAGAAGCAAAATGGGTAAACTACTCTTATTTCACACAACAGCAACCTAAATCTATATTATGTACTCCTATTATCAACCAAGGTAAACTCATTGGTATTATCTACTTAGAAAATAATTTAACCACAGGTGCATTTACTTCCGAAAGATTACAACTATTAGAGATGATAACTACTCAAGCAGCAATTTCTTTAGAAAATGCTTTTATGTACGAGACTTTAGAACAAAAAGTTGAGCAACGCACTCAACAATTAAATCAAAAAAATCAACGTTTAACTCAAACACTAGAAGAATTAAAACGGACTCAAACCCAACTAATTCAAACCGAAAAAATGTCATCTTTAGGACAGTTAGTAGCAGGAGTTGCTCACGAAATAAATAATCCTGTCAACTTTATTTATGGGAATCTTAAATATACTCAAGAATATGCTCAAGACTTATTAAATGTGATTCAAGTCTATCAACAAAATTATCCCGAACCTGTGGATGAAGTAACAAATATTATTAAAGAGGTGGAGTTAGATTTTTTAGTTGAAGATTTGCCAAAATTATTAACTTCAATGAAAGTAGGAACTGACCGAATTAAAAAAATTGTCAAATCTCTACGCAACTTTTCACGTCTGGATGAATCACAAGTTAAAAATGTAGATATACATGAAGGTATAGATTCTACTTTCATGATTCTTCAAAATAATCTCAAAGCTAAACCTAATGAATTGGAAATTAAAGTTGTGAAAAATTATGGTAACTTACCCAAAGTAAGATGCTATCCAGGAGAACTAAATCAGGTATTTATGAATATGATTAGTAATGCTGTTGATGCACTAGAATTAATTAGAAACGAAAATAATAATTGCTCTCCTCAAATTACTATTACTACAGACAGGGAAGCAGAAAAATTTGTAATAATTCGTATTGCTGATAATGGTATGGGTATGAGTGAGGCGGTGCAAAAGCGCATATTCGATCCGTTTTACACCACAAAAGAAGTAGGGAAAGGTACAGGTTTAGGTTTAGCAATTAGTTATCAAATTATTGTGGAACGTCATGGGGGAAAATTAGAATGTATTTCTACTCCAGGAAAAGGTACAGAATTTGTAATTTCAATTCCTCTTTGAAAGTCAATATATAGCATTTCTCATAAAGATGAGACAGTTACGATCCCCCTAAATCCCCTTGAAAAGGGGGACTTTGAAGACTCCCCCCTTTTTAAGGGGGCAGGGGGGGATCTAAAACTGTATCTCACCAATTTGAGAAACGCTATAGTTCAATTAATATAGCGCTACGCATTAAGGTTAGGACATTTCTAAATCCTGTTTGCGCAGCATTCCGTAGGAAAACTCTTTATTAGTCTACTATTCCCTATTCCCTATTCCCTATTCCCTAGCGCGTAGCGCTATAATTTTTTGAATCAGGAATAAGGAAGAATAGGTGTCTATTCAGCCCAACGTCTGAGATATACAAGGTAGATGAATCGTAAATAAGCTGCCTTTGCCTAGTTGACTTTTGACGGTAATATCTCCTTGATGATGATGGGAGATTGCCCTGGCAATAGCCAAACCAAGTCCAGTTCCTCCCGTTTTTCGATCGCGATGGCTGTCAACGCGGTAGAAGCGCTCAAAAATACGAGCTTGTTCTGAGGGGGGAATACCAATTCCTGTATCTTTGACAGTAATGAATGCGGTACGGTCGCAAGCTGTTAAACTAACCACGACTTGACCATCATTAGGTGTATAATGAATCGCATTGGTAATTAAGTTTGATACCAAACGATACAACTGAGGTTCATTTCCAAAAACATAAATTTCGCCATCAGGAATTTGACTAATTAGGTCAATTTTAGCGAAGGTTGCCAGTTCTAAAAATTCCTCAGTTAAATCGCCGATTAAATCGTTTAAACAACAGGGTTGAAAGAGCTGAGGCGATGATGAATTATGTTCTAGGCTGGTCAAAAATAGTAAGTCTGCAATTAAATTGCTCAAGCGTCGTCCTTGTCGTTCTACTGTTTGGAGCATGGTCTTGATATCTTGAGGATTCGATTGTGGTATTCGTAAAATTGCTTCCACAGTAGCTAAGAGACTAGCAAGTGGCGAACGCAATTCGTGGGCAGCATTAGCAGTGAACTCTTTTTGTTGCTGGTAAGACTCGTAAATAGGTTGCATCGCCAATCCTGAAAGCCACCAACTAGAAATCCCTACCCCACTTAAAGCAATGGGAAACCAGAATGCTAAAATCCATTGGAACTGCTTGACTTCAACATCGAAGGATTCTAAGGTTCGCCCAATTTGTAAATAACCCCAGGAGGTTGTAGGATTACTGCTATTGACTCCTTGATGGGCAGCAGCACTGTGTAGAATAATCGTGAATTGACGGTAGCGAATACCATTGGGACTCCGAAGTGTTTGCCAAGAGGCAGGGTCTAAATTTTTAGTTAGTTTTGTGGGTTGATTAGGTGAAAATGCCAGCAGATTTCCTCGATTGTCAAATAGACGAATGTAGTAAGTCTGGCGATCGCTAATTCCAATAGTATGTCGTTGGATTAGAGTAGGATTGGTATTACAGGTTTGCCCAACCACACACAATTCTGGAAAAATTTGCTGTAAAACTAGAGTGGGAGCTTCTGAAATCGGTAACATGGGTTCAAGGCTATCATGTAGTGTTCCAGCAATAGACTCAATTTCCCGTTCCAAGGCTGCCCATTTGGCTTGAACCAACGCTCGATACATACCATATCCAGATAGGCTTAAAATTACCCCCATGACTAGAGCATACCAGAGTGCTAAACGGAAACGACTGTTGCGAAACAGTTGATGGCTGTTCATTGTGTTTTTTCTCTAGATAGGGCTTGCTGATTCAATCTAAAATTATTGACATATAAAGGTTTTAGCTTTTTTTGTCGTCAGAAATACCTGGTTTTGAGCCTGAAGCAGCTCAAAAAGTTAGAATTTTGGGCTACATAAGGCAGAAAAATCAAGGGATAATTCTGACTCCTGTCTCCTCTAAATTCCCAATTCCTCCTGACTCCTGACTCCTGACTTCCCCTCCCCTCCTGGGAGGGGTTGGGAGGGGTTAGGGGTGGGTTGACTCCTACCCTCACCCATAAGACTTTTTCAGCAAACCCTAGATGTATTGAACCGATAACCCTGACCTCGAATGGTTTCAATGGGGCAGTCACAGCCATAACTTGCTAACTTACGACGTAATAACCGCATTTGGGCAGCGACGACGTTGCTCATTGGTTCTGCTGCCAAATCCCAGAGTTGATGGCGAATTTTACTCCCAGAAATAATGCAATTGGGATGCTGCATCAGGTAGGCAAAAATCTGAAATTCCTTGACTGTCAAAGGAATCGTTTGAGAGGATGGAGCTAAACTGATAACCAGAGCATTGTTAGCGTAATCTAGGGTAAATTTGCCAACCGTAAGATTTTGGGGTTGAAATTGTGGCGATCGCCTCTGAAGTGCCCGCAACCTTGCTAGGAGTTCTGCCATCACAAATGGTTTCACTAAGTAATCATCTGCACCCGCATCCAGCCCGGTGACGCGATTTTCTGGTCTATCCAGGGCAGTAAGCATCAGGACTGGCAAAGGATTTTTGTGCAATCTGAGCCGTTTGCATAGTTCTAATCCCGATAGCTTCGGTAAGAGCCAATCAATGATTGCCACACTATAGTCTGTCCATTGGTTGTCTAGATAATACCATCCCTGAAGACCATCGGATACCCAATCGACTACATACTTTTCACTGACCAAGACTTGCTTAATTGCTAGTCCTAAATCTTCTTCATCTTCTACTAGCAGAATCCTCATTTTGCTTAACTTATAGACAATAGAAAATATCAAAAATTTTACTACATTTACTTGAGTGTATAATACTTGAGTTTAAACAGTTTAAATAGGGCTTGCTGATTAAATCTCAAACTTTTTACACATAAAGGTTTTAGCCTTTTTAATATCATGTCTCTTTGAATAACCACAATAAAAAATTGAGGGAGCAGGGAGCAAGGGAAATAAAAAAAAATATTCTCTTGATACGATGAAGAACGTTTTTATTATGGCTAATTAATGAGACTTGATATAAGTATCAAAAAGTGCGAGGTTTTAGACGACTCGTAAGCATTCAGCTATTAGCAGTCAGCATTCAGCAATGAAAATGAACGATGTAGCTCCATAGACTTTTTAGCTTAACTGATGGACTTTTACAGTAACTTTTAATTAGCATGAAATTTCGCTTATTACTTTTTCGTCTTTTAAAGGTAATGAAGCTGATAGCTGAGAGCTAGCCGCTGAATGCTTACGACGACTCAGGTTCAAAATCTTAGGATTTTGGTCAAGAATTGGGCAGAAAAATCAAGGGATGATTCTTTCTACTATCTCCTATAGAATTCCCGTTTCTCTTGTCTCCTACCCCTACCAAAAGACTTTATTCAGCAAACCCTAAATAGATAGAAATTTCTCGTGTTTCAGCCGAGAGAGAATGTCATTTTAGCAAACGTAAACCACTTAATGTTACTAAAACTGTAGACCCCTCATGGCCAAGTACGCCGAGAGGCATATTAATATTTCCAGTAAAGTTAGCAACCAATAATAAGAAAATAAATCCAATAGCAAAAGTAATATTTTGCCTAATAATACGGTTGGCGCGACGACCTAAACTTATAGCTTCAACTAATTTTTCTAAGCGGTCTGCCATTAACACTATATCTGCTGATTCTAAGGCAACATCACTACCCGCACCTCCCATAGCAATACCAACTGTAGCGAGAGAAATAGCCGGAGCATCGTTAATACCATCTCCCACCATTGCTACACTTTTATTTTCTTGTTGAAGTCGCTTAATTACTGTTAATTTATCTTCGGGTAATAACTCTGAATAGACTATGTTTATACCAAGATGTTGGGCAACAGTATCAGCAGTTTTTTTGTTGTCTCCTGTCAGCATAACTATAGATTCAATACCTAGAGATTTGAGCTGATTTATCATTTTTTTAGCTTCTAAACGCACCGTATCTGCAACAGATATAATGCCAATAATTTCTCGCTCTTTTGCAACCCAGATTACTGTTTTTCCTTGTTTTTGCAGGCGGTTACTTTCAGCTAATAACTGAGAATTGAAGCCAGCATTTATTTCTGACCTAATTAAATTTTCTTTGCCTACTACAATAATTTGACTATNTAATTTCTCGCTCTTTTGCAACCCAGATTACTGTTTTTCCTTGTTTTTGCAGGCGGTTACTTTCAGCTAATAACTGAGAATTGAAGCCAGCATTTATTTCTGACCTAATTAAATTTTCTTTGCCTACTACAATAATTTGACTATCGACAACTCCCGTAATTCCTGCGCCAGTTTTGGCAGCGACATTAGTTGCCGAACGCCATTGAATATTTTTTCTAATTGCTGTTTGGATAATAGCTTCTCCTATCGGATGTTCGGAACAAGATTCTAGGGCAGCAGCTAATTCTAAAACTTCTATTTCTGACTTATCTTTAGCAGGGATAATATCAACAACTTGGAGTTTTCCAGTAGTCAAAGTTCCGGTTTTATCAAAGGCGATAGCTTTTATTTCTCCAATCATTTCTAATTGAGCGCCATTTTTAAATAAAATTCCTTGACGCGCTCCTGTAGCAATACCTGATAATAAAGTAGGCATTATTGATGCCATTAAAGCACAAGGAGAAGCTACTACTAAAAAAATTAGAGCGCGATAAATTGTCGTTTCCCAACTCCAACCTAACAAAAATGGCGGTAAAATTCCCAACAATATTCCAGAGATAACGATGATTTTGGCATAAGTCTTTTCAAACTTTTCAATAAATCTCTGAGATTGTGGAGTTTCTGTTTGAGCTTGTTCAACTAAACGAATTACCCGCTGAATCAAACTACTTTCTGGAGACTTATTTACTTCTAATCTTAATACACCATTCCCATTTAATGTACCTGCAAAAACTTCATCTCCTACAGTTTTATCAACTGGTAAAGACTCTCCTGTAATTGGAGCTTGATTGACGGTACTATTCCCTTCAAAAATAATAGAGTTGTTGGGAAATAACTTAGATTACAAAAAAAATAAAATGAAAACAGATATATTTAGTTAGTGATTTTATTATTTATG
>NZ_LGSU01001351.1 GCF_002260545.1 Hydrocoleum sp. CS-953
TTGCTACAAATAGCTAGGGTAATTTTTAGGAGTCAGGAGGTAGGGACGTTGCATAAGGGCGTCCGTACGGAGTCGCATGGGAATGGCTTTAATATAGTTTTTTAGGTCATACATCATATTTTTTGTTCAAGGGACATCTCCTGTGAAGTCTTTTTATCGCTCTTACTATTCGTAACATTCTTTTTTCAAAATGGTATTATATCAATAATTATCGAACTAAAATATCAACTCCTAAGATTCCTGAAACTCCATTATTTCAAGATGCTTTTTTTCAATTTGATATAGATAAATTAGCTTATGTAAGTTTAGTTAGTGATTCATTAGATAGTTATGACTCTAAACAACCTTTGGCATATTGGAATCTGAATAATATAGAAACAAAACTAGAACCTCACATCAAAGAGATATATAAGTATACTTTTACTAATTTATCAGGTATTAATGAAGTTTTATTTTTATCAGTATTTCAAGGTGTAGGACGTCAGATAGTAGTTTCTTTTAACCAGCCAAAAATAGAGTCATTATTATCCATTGGTTTATTCGCATCAGACCTAGAAACCATAACATTATTAGAAGGTGGTAAATCACTTGTACTTTGGAAATACGCTATATCAATTTCGCGACTTAAACAACAAGCAAATTTTGTTTCATTCAACGAGCTAAATAATTTATTTCATTATATAAAAAATGACTATAGTTATTATTTATCCGATCAAAGTATCGTCAATAAAGATATTTTTATTCAAGACGGTGCTGGAGAATTACGTCAGGAAGTTATAAATCAACGAGACTATCATGCAGTACCTTCATATATACCTAATTATTTCACCGAAGTAACTTTATTATATAGTACACGAGAGATTCCAATTTATATTCCTAGAAGTTTTCTAAGTACAATACCTCAACCACTAACTTGTCTTCTAGAAGCATTACCTTTATATGTTTGGATTATTCAGAAAAATCAAGAGGAAGTTAATAATTTATACAGGGAATTTTTAGTTGCCATTGCATATTGGTTATGGCAATTTAATCCGTCACTTAATCCAATTATCCAATCCCTTGTTTCTCAATATCGCGTGATTATTATTCAGCTATCTTTACCATCTAGCAAAACATGGTTTGAAGCAAATAAACGACAAAATTTTTCAGAAGACATAACACCAATAAATATTACAGTTGATACAAGTTCAGGAACTATAAATGTAACGATATTGCCAGAAGCATCCAGAAACTTTTTACAAGTTGATAATAGTGCAGAAAGAGAAATGATGAAATATATTTTGACAGGTTTCCGAGAATTACTACCAGAACAAGAACAGGAAAATTTATCTGATGAAATAATCTCTAAAATTATTGAAATTCATCCTCCCCTTGGTCTTAAAAAGCAAATTATTTATTTGGATAGTTCCATTAACCCCGAACTCGATCCAAAGAAACTACCCGCATATCAAAAAGTACAAAAAGCAGATATAAATAAACTTTTAGATGACCTTGGTGATTATCTAAATTCAGTCAAGAAATATCCACAAGGAAAAATTCCTGAAAACGAACGAACAAAATTTTTGAATAATGAAGTTTTTGGTTTCTTTTATAGCAAATTAAAAAAATTAGTTGCTTCATTAAATCCTGAAAATCTTCTAGAAAATTTAATTAGTTACCATGAAGCAATAGTACATCAAGTAAACGAGCATCGCTTAACTATACCAACTCGGTTAGCTTGTTTCAGTTCAATTCCTGAAAGGTATAAAAATATTCAAAAGGAAATGTTAGAAAATAATCAAACTGCATTAGCAAGTCGATTTATAATTGAATATGTAGTAGCTCAACCTCCTACTGGTATAAGAGCTTTTAGTCTGAGTATTTACGATCGCTTACCGAATAATTAATAATTAATAATTAATAATTAAATAATTCGCGCCTTGAAGCCTCCCCTTGGATAGGGGAAAAAAGTGCTAGGATATTTCCTTATCTTCAATTCCGTAACGGTTTTAACCTTCTTGTAATTATCAATTATCCATTATCAATTATCAATTAATGAAAAGCTCTTGCCTATCAAATTATTAACTTTGGATTTAAAAGTGATTTAATTAATTTTTCATTAGCTGATTTTCAACTTTCTATCTTACCTTCTGGCAGATTAGGAACAGATACAACAGAATATGAAAAAGCAAGAGAAACTCATCTATCAATTTTTATGAGTGGTGAAACAACTCGAATAACAGAATCATTTGAGAGATATTGGAAAACTCCACAAATACCTACTGAGGTACTAGAATTTAAGAAAAAAATAGACGCAGCAGCTTCAATTGAATTTGGTTATTCAATAACAAAAATATGCGAACTACTTGGAGAAGCTATTAATATTGGAAAAAAAATTCACCCCACTGTTATTTGTCTCCCTTTAGAAAATTTTATTACTCGTTTAGCGACACAATTAAATTGGAATGAAGAGAAAGTTACTAAAGCAATTGAACTACTATCTCTTTCTCAGCATTCTGACTTTCTTAAACCCGATGAAACTTTTGAGAAAAGAGATGTTTACCCTTGAAAATTTAATCGTTTATTGTCGTATTTACCAAAAAATGAGGGTATGCGCCTCCCCTTTTAAGGGGATGAAAAAGCGGTCGTTTGCGGAGCATTCCGTCAGGATGGGATGGCGAGGTTTCCCGAAGAGTGCAGAGCCGCTTCGCTAACGCCATATCCAATCGACCAAGAGAAATATTTAACTCAGTATTTCAAGCCTCCGACTTTAAGTCGGAGGTTCACTGATAACTGTTTAGCGTTCCGCACAACTTTCCTATCGGAATGCTACGCAAACGTTAACGCTGCGCGACATGGAAAGCGGATAACTGTTTAGCGTTCCGCACAACTTTCCTATCGGAATGCTACGCAAACGTTAACGCTGCGCGACATGGAAAGCGGAGCATTCCCTATGCGAAAAAGCGCAGCTCCTCCGCAGGAGGCTAACTGTTAACGTAGTTCCTCCGCAGGAGGCTAACTGATAACTGAAATGACGTCGTCCTTTTTTGCTGCGTCAAAAAAATAATAAAATAGAAATTATTTGGGGAATTCGTCATTTATATGAAGTACAAGAATACCTCATTCAATTTTGTTTGACTGGAAGACTTCAAGCAAAAAGTAAAGAAATGAAAGAAATAATCAGTAAGATAACAAACCAAGCAGGAGAAGACTTCAATAATAGAATAGCTGATTGGTTTGAAAAAGATTCAAAACTAATAGTATGTCGGCAGGTTAAAAAAATTGGTGAAATTAAGATTGAGGAACAAAAAGGAAAACCGTTAGGTGATATAGATGTCTTAGTAGCTGACCCTAAAAAACTTCAATAATAGAATAGCTGATTGGTTTGAAAAAGATTCAAAACTAATAGTATGTCGGCAGGTTAAAAAAATTGGTGAAATTAAGATTGAGGAACAAAAAGGAAAACCGTTAGGTGATATAGATGTCTTAGTAGCTGACCCTAAAAATTTATGTATTAAAATAGTTGAATGTAAAAATTTTTCAATGGCTCGTGCTCCACACCAAATGAAAAATGAATTAGATAATTTATTTATAGGAAAAGGCAAAGGTCATTTCAGTTATCAGTTAGCCTCCTATGGTCGTAACTGCGTTAACAGTTAGCCTCTTGCAGAGGAACTGCGTTAACAGTTATCAGTACCTCTAGCTGTTTGCGCAGCATTCCGTAGGAAAGCTTCGGGATTGAAATAAGGAATATGTTCTTTTTTTATCCCCTATCCCAGGGGAGGCGCATACCCACAATTTTTCGGTAAAAGTAAGGAAAAACCTGCTATTGAACATCATCAACAAAGAGTTAAATGGGTTAATAATCATCTACAAGAAGTATTAACCTGACTTAGTGTAGACCCTAATCTAAATTGGAAAGTTG
Organism: Hydrocoleum sp. CS-953; assembly: GCF_002260545.1. GTDB lineage: Bacteria > Cyanobacteriota > Cyanobacteriia > Cyanobacteriales > Microcoleaceae > Trichodesmium. Next base: position 3,905 of record NZ_LGSU01001351.1, read on the forward strand.
AACCAATTATAGTAACAGATGAGGAGTTATCTACTCCACACTTAAGGTCTTCACCAATTCCTGTAATTTCATCGGTAGAACTATGTCAAACACGAGAATTCAATTAAATGGAGGTTGAATTTTGCTATACTTAGAATTAGATGAAGGTATCCAAGAACTAATAAAAAAGTATGCTCCAGCTTTGACTATAATTGGTGTATATTTTTTGAATTCAGATGTAGAAGAAGCAATTTATTGCTGTTATCGGGATTTGGAATATGCTTTTATATCCACTATATCTTATTGGTATTGGAAACAAAATCATGGGGAAGATTTTTTGGTTCACCAAATAGTTTTTTAATCAAAGCAATTAAAAACAATTGGCATCCCTACCGATGGAATGATAACTGGATAGAAAACCCAATATTTAAAAGTGAAGGAATGAAGTGGTGGGATGAAGCGGAAGTTCACTGGAGAAGAGATAACCGTAATTATCTAGTAGTTGATATTCAAGAAACTATTATAGGAACCAAAGCTACAATCTTTTTTAGAAGTGGAAAAAGTATTGAGTTGCGGAAAGTGAGTAGAATGAGTTGGGAAGAATTACTAGAATAGAAGAGATAACCGTAATTATCTAGTAGTTGATATTCAAGAAACTATTATAGGAACCAAAGCTACAATCTTTTTTAGAAGTGGAAAAAGTATTGAGTTGCGGAAAGTGAGTAGAATGAGTTGGGAAGAATTACTAGAATATGCTGAAGGAAATTATAGAAAATAATGCTACTTAATCAATAAAATTAAACCTTAAATATTTAAGTTCATAAGCAAAATTAATTACACATTATATTAACTCTCTGTTCCCAGTTAAGTGTTCCCTCTTTCAAATAGGAAATTCCTAAAAGCACGACTACTTAATAATGAAAAATTACTCAAAATTATAAATCTAATAAACCTCTTTTGTATGAAGCACAAAAGACAACAAAATTAATGACTAGATAGCATCCCATTAACCCAATCTATTTCATCCCTAATAGTAAAAAAAAGTCAAGATGCAACCCTGTTTAGTTGTATGATAAGTTATTTTCAATTAAACTAACTATTAACTTTGAATCAAGTTTAGTCAAAACCCTGCACCTTCAAATTAGATTAATTGAGGTCATCAAGATTATTAAAAACTTAATCACTAAAGAATAAATTCAAAATAACTAAAATTAAAACAGATTCAGATTAGGGGCTAGAAAAACTTCTAACTCCTAAGCTATCAAAGCTAGCAAGTAATTAGACTAATCATCCTTTGGTCCAAAAACCATCTGTACCACCATTTGTTTGCCACCTGGTTTATGATACCTATCAGCCCAATGTCTAATTATTTCATCTAACTCTTCCTTAGCCTGCTCAAAACGATCGGGAGAAATATCAAACTCCTCCAAAATACGCATTACCTTATTACTATTATTAATTTCCGCCCAGTCCTTCATCAAGCGGAAATAGCGAGCTGTATCCTCAACCATTATATAAGTACGTTCCTCTTGATCCTCTGGAGAATAAGAAGAACGAGTTAGAGCATAAAAAGGCATTCCCCAAGGAGAATCTATCTTTGTCACCGTACCAGAATAAATCAAACGACGCTTAATATGTTCGGCCAAAGCTTCACTCAGAGGCATCCGGCGTTCTGGTGGTAAATCTTCCTGAGAACGCCTATGCAAGAACTCGATTAATTCCATAAACTGAAAAGAATTAATCAATCTAGCATCAGGCATATTTGAAGGCAGTTTAGTTTCTATATATCGCCTCTCTTCTGTAGTAAGATTACTATTAGGAAGTCGGGAACGTCCAGGTATCCAAGCATACTGTTCTAACCATACATAGGGAAACTGAATCAAATAGCGAGGTTCTTGAGAACCCAACATTTTTAGCAATTTACCCTTTGTAAGTGCTTCTTCTACTTCCTGCACAATGACCTTAACTCTTTTAGGTTCGATGTGATGCAGATGTCCGGTCATGCGCAGATTTTGACCTTGTTCAATATAGGTCATATAAATGGCACATTTAGCTGCCGTTGCCGCTGCGTCTAAAAAAGCTCCATGACGATGCCCACTCGTCCTCATGGCGCTAAACGCTAGATATAACATAATCTGATCCATAGCGCTGGGGCTAAGGCTATTAATCAGATCGGTATCGCTTTTCATTATAATCCCCAAAATAACAAAACTAAGGAGGTATTCTATCCTCCTCCATTAACAATTAAAAATATGCTGACTATGATAATATTTCAATGCCAGAAAGTCAGTCAGCTATAACTGTTACACTAACCAATAGCACGAATTACGCGAAATTTTCTCTTATACGTTAGCTGTAGTTTATTGTTAATTATGACAAGCCCTACAGTTAGAGTTGATATTTAGGTCTTTAAAGATATCTTCTTGAGATTTTTTCGCGTTTGGTGTGATGATGGTCACAGTAATTAACTGGTCTGTTATCTTAGTAGATTTTTGCACCCTTTGTACTGTTTGCTGACAGACATAATTGATAATAGCATAACATATTCAATTAATAATCTGACTTTGACATAGTATCCTGTCTCTTAGCTTTAGAGTTAAAGTTAGGCCAACTCAAAATGGCCAATAAGTAGTCAAAGAGATTATTCTGCCATGCAACATTCCTAGTCTATAGAGCTTACTTAAATTAAATACCTTGCCCATATCCTTCATTGAGAGATGCTCATCTACCCAAGCTATTTGCTTACCATCTCAAATGAGTAACCTCTCATTAATGGATAATGGATAATTCCTCAATGAAAACCGAGAGGATCAACCTATCCCACTATTCTAAAAATGCTTATTTACTTAAGTAAAATTTTCCTGAAAAGCTGGATTTTTCGTTTTTATTTTTAACAATATTTGGGCTTTAGTGCAAAAATATTATTAGTGGGATAGGTTCATTGAAGATAAGGAAATCTCCTAGCTTTTCTCTGGAAATATAGGGCAATAAAGCCGAATTGATTAATTATCAATTATCCATTGGTAAATCTAGACCCCAAGTTTAAGCAAAGACAAACTTTAGAATTTCAAAATTATCAGTCAAATAACTACTGCCACTCATTAGAAGTCATTAAAATTTTAAAATCCATACTTTTGATTGGTATAGGTTTTGAGGATTTTTTAACTGACGGATTATTTTCACCACCCTGCACCAGATTTTTAGAGCGGTGGATACCTTATACCCTTTTTCTAAAGACTTAAGAAAATAAGTCATCTATTGAATAGCAAGGCTTTAAACCCAAATTTTAGCTAATTTTTCACATTATAATGTTCATAGATGGAACATAGAACATAGAAGCAACATTCTCAATCTAAAAGCCCAAATAACTTTGACAAAAGTTCAATTTCCTCCTGAAACTTAAAAAGCAGGAAATAGTTTTAGCGTCCACTACCACGATGAGGACAAATTTCCTGATTATCTAGCCCAGAAGTACAGATTGTGCTAACAAAGCTTCGTCTTGGTCTTCTCTCAGGAGTTGTTTCTCTTCCGTGACGGTTTTGAGCAGAGCCTCTGAAAAATGTTGCAGATAATTCAAGTTCATTTCAAATTTCCTGATTATCTAGCCCAGAAGTACAGATTGTGCTAACAAAGCTTCGTCTTGGTCTTCTCTCAGGAGTTGTTTCTCTTCCGTGACGGTTTTGAGCAGAGCCTCTGAAAAATGTTGCAGATAATTCAAGTTCATTTCCAGTCATTAGAGCAGCGCTACTAGGAGCATTACCAAGTAATAATAAAAACGAGAAAACGATCGCTGTATAACTTTGCATAGGTCATATCCATGTAAGAGTATCTATTCTCTGATACGGATATTGAAGATAAAATCAGGATAGTTAACAAATAATTTGTTAGTTCAATCTATAGAAAAGGGTGTGGCGGACTAATATATTAAACTGGATTTATTCCCAAATTGTAGATGTAAAGTTAAGACTTAAATCAACCTACAGATTAGATTCTCAAATTAAAAAGCAAAGTTCAAACTTTATCGTGATTATTATCCGGTGTTTTAACCATCACAACTAAACAGAAGTATCAGAGATTAATGGCCTAATCTCACCGATCCCTGCCGAAAAATTTACTTACAAAAGATTCTATATAATTCACTAATTGAAGTAGAATATATATTCAGTAAAAACTCACAAAAATCAAGTAAAAATGGAAAAAGGATTCATTCTCTGGTTTACAGGGTTAAGTGGTGCCGGTAAAACAACTATCAGTAGGGTTGTGGCAGAAAAATTAAAAGAAAGAGGTCGGAAAGTAGAAATATTAGATGGAGATATAGTTAGAGAAAATTTATCAAAAGGTTTGACTTTTAGTAAAGAAGACCGAGATATAAATATCCGGCGAATTGGATTTGTAGCTCATCTCCTAAGTAGAAATGGAGTGGTAGGGATTACGGCAGCAATTAGCCCTTACAAAGCAATACGAAATGAAATTAGAGAAATGGATGAAAATTTTATAGAAGTTTATATAAATGCACCTTTAGAAGTATGTGAAAAACGTGACGTTAAAGGTTTATATGCTAAAGCCAGGGCTGGAGAAATTAAACAGTTTACTGGTATTGATGATCCTTACGAACCACCAGAAAATCCAGAAATTACTTGCTACACAGATAAAGAAACTTTAGACGAAAGCGTAGCTCATATAATTAGTAGTCTAGAAAAATTAGGTTATTTGAGTTAAAAAAAATAGGGAGGAAGTGAGCAATGAAGCAGCAAGAATCAAAAAATCAAGAAGATGTAATTAGCAAAATATTATCTTTATCCAAAATTTTAAGTTATGGAACAATAGTTATATTATGCAGTTACTGGAGAGTATCATATTCTGCACAAGCTCAACTCCTCTCTCAGGAAGACCAAACAACACAAGAAACTTCAACCTTACCAAAACTAACAGAACCTTTGCCTAAAGGTATAGAAGCACAACCACCTCTCCTACCTCCACCCCCAGAACCAATATTGATTCCTGAACCAGAAAAAGTTATGGAACAATAGTTATATTATGCAGTTACTGGAGAGTATCATATTCTGCACAAGCTCAACTCCTCTCTCAGGAAGACCAAACAACACAAGAAACTTCAACCTTACCAAAACTAACAGAACCTTTGCCTAAAGGTATAGAAGCACAACCACCTCTCCTACCTCCACCCCCAGAACCAATATTGATTCCTGAACCAGAAATACCCTTACCAAATTCCAAAGGATATACATTAGGCCCAGGCGATCGTGTTCAAATAGACATCTTTAACCTACCAGAGTATAGTGGGGAAAATGGCCAACATCAAGTGCAAATTGATGGGACTCTCAACCTACAATTAATAGGTAATGTGTCTGTTCAGGGAATGACTTTAGAGGGAGCAAAAGAATTAATTCAAGAAAAATACGGTGAGTATCTACAAATACCTATAGTTAACCTTAATCTATTAGCAGCACGTCCATTAAAAATAGCGATCGCCGGAGAAGTTCAACATCCTGGTTCATATACCATTTCGCCGATAGTTAGTCAAGGTGGTGATAGTAAAAGTGGGACTCAACTACCTACAGTAACTAAAGCATTACAGGTAGCTGGTGGAGTAACAACTTCAGCAGACATCAGACAAATCAAAATTCGTCGCCTCCAACTTAACGCCTCAGAACAAGTAATTAACATTAATTTATGGGAACTTTTACAAAATGGCAATTTAGTCCAAGATATTTCTTTGCGGGATGGAGATACTTTATTTGTTCCTAGTATTACAGAAGTTAATCCAGTAGAGTCAAATCAATTAGCAAGCGCTAATTTTGCTGGTACTAATACTCAACCTATCAACATTGCAGTGGTTGGAGAAGTGGCACGGCCTGGTCCTTATATATTAGAAACAGATATTGACCAAAGTCAAGTTTTGCCTATAGAAGAAAATTTAGACTCTAGTGAGGCAGATAGAAATATTTCACTTCCTGAGAATACGACGCTGCATACTGTTACGAAAGCAATTAAAATGGCAGGGGGTATTACTTCAACAGCGGATATTCGGCAAATTAGGGTGCGTCGGTTAACTCGCGCTGGTACTGAGCAAGTTATTAAAGTAAATCTTTGGGAACTACTACAAAGTGGGGATTTAAGTCAAGATATAGTATTAGAATCAGGAGATACAATTTATGTACCAGTAGCAGATGAAGTTAATTTAGATGAGTTAGCTGAAGTTACTGCTTCAAGTTTTTCTCCTGGTAATCTCAAAATTAATGTTATTGGAGAAGTAGTTAAGCCTGGAACAGTTTTTGTTACTCCTAATAGTACACTTAATCAAGCTTTATTAGCAGCAGGAGGTTTTAATCCAGCAAGAGCAAAAACAGAAGAAATAGAACTTATTCGTCTTAATCCTAATGGTACAGTTACTCGGCGAAAAGTACAAGTAGATTTTTCGGCAAAAGTTAATGAAGAAACTAATCCAACTTTGCTGAATAATGATGTAATTGTAGTTGGTCGTTCTGGTAGAGCAACCTTTACTGATAATGTGGGAGGGGTGTTAGCTCCTTTCAGTCCAATTAATAGAATTTTAGGAATATTTTTTGATATTTTTTGATTAATTTAGGGAGTAGGGAATAGGGAATAGGGAATATAGCAATCCGCGCATAGGTTGCGGGGAATTAAAAAGTAAATAAAAAAGTTGAAACTCTGACTTGTTACCTGTTCCGAGTTAAGTTTTCCCTAAAAAGCTGTAATATTTTTGCCACGAATATGCGGAGGATTGCTATATTATTTATAATGTTGTGGTGGTAGTTAGGAGTCAGG
>NZ_LGSU01001352.1 GCF_002260545.1 Hydrocoleum sp. CS-953
CTATCTGAATGGATTAACCTTGGATTATTCTGAGGATCTTATGGGTGGAGGGTTCCGATTTAACAATCCTAACGCTAAAGTTGTTTGTGGTTGTGGTAATTCTTTTTCTGTTTGATGTTGACAAAAGCATCTAAATAACTTAATATAAAAGATTGTTTGTAAAGTTATTTGGAATAACTAGGAATAAAGCCAAAAAAAATGTTCCTTAATTTTCCAAAACTTCCTCAAAAGTAGACCGTTGCACCACAGATTTATTTGGTGCAACGGTAAATTATTCCTAATCAAATTAATTATTTGATTAATTATCTCAATATTAGCTATTAGGCAAATATACAGAAGATTAGATCGTATATGACGTACAAATATTAAAAATTAAATATTTGTAGTTCAGGTATCTTTTCTGTTATGGGTGTACCTCACCAAGCTGGAATCTAGTGTAACTTTCTATTGAAACTAACATAGAATATATTCGGTTAAAAAACTGAAGATAATCTTAAGAGTAGCTTGCCTAAATTTGCAGATACTGCTATGAGAGTATGGGGAAAAAATTTATTAAGTAAACTCTACCTCGAATTATTCTACTTTTGTAGCGAGAGTATAAAAAAAATTATCAAGAATAACTGTAACTAATGCCCACAATTCAACAACTGATTCGTTCAGCTCGTCAAGAAACAGAGAAGAAAACTAAATCCCCGGCACTGAAAAGTTGCCCTCAACGTCGTGGAGTATGCACAAGAGTCTATACGACTACACCTAAAAAGCCTAACTCAGCTCTCCGCAAGGTAGCTAGGGTACGTCTAACTTCTGGTTTTGAAGTGACCGCTTATATCCCTGGTATTGGTCATAACCTACAGGAACACTCTGTAGTTATGATTAGGGGTGGTAGGGTTAAGGATTTACCTGGTGTGAGATATCACATTATTCGTGGAACTTTAGATACTGCCGGAGTCAAAGATCGTAAACAAAGTCGTTCTAAATATGGGGCGAAAAAGCCTAAAGGCTAAATTATTAAAATGCAAAATTCAAGAAATTAGTAACAAATAAAGAATCTAGAGCCGTCTGCTACCAGGCAGTCAGTAGACCCTAAACTAAAATGCTTGTGGATTCGGTCTGACGGGGACATAGTTATTATATTAATTGATAATGGATAATTACCTCCGGTTAAAACCATAACGAAATTTAAGATAAGGAAATCTCCTAGCACTTTTTTCTCTTGAAATAGAAGGCTTTAAACCTTTCGGGATTAATTATCAATTATCATTATCCATTGGTAATAACTATTGTCTAGTTAAGAGGAGTAGAAGCAAGAATCTCCCGAATTGCGTGAAAGCAAGAGCGGCGAGAGTGTCAAAAGTCGATTATTCATTTTACAATTTATTGGTTGTCATAATATTATGTCTCGTCGTAGAGTTGTTCAAAGACGTCCCGTTCCTCCAGACCCAAAATATAATAGTCGGTTAGTGAGTATGATTGTCCGGCGCATAATGCATCACGGTAAAAAGTCTGTAGCTTTTAATATCGTGTACGATGCCTTTAAAGCTATTGAAGAAAGGACAGATTCCGACCCACTGGAACTATTTGAAAAGGCAGTCCGGAATGTAACTCCCTTAGTCGAGGTTAAGGCCCGTCGTGTAGGTGGTGCTACTTACCAAGTACCAATGGAAGTACGCTCTGATAGGGGAACTACCCTGGCTTTGCGTTGGTTAGTGCAATATTCTAGATCCAGAGGTGGAAAAACAATGGCTATGAAATTGGCCAATGAATTGATGGATGCAGCTAACGAAACGGGTAGTGCTATTCGCAAGCGAGAAGAAACTCACAGAATGGCAGAAGCTAATAAAGCCTTTGCTCACTATCGTTACTAATTCAATGGATAATGGATAATTAGAGATAGTTTTTATTGATTATTTATTATTCATTACGCTCCTAACCCTAACCAAAAGGGCTTCAAGACCTATGGGTAAAGGGTAGGTAAAGGGTTGAGATTTAATCAGCAAACCCTAAGAAAGTATCTAGAAAATAAAATATTAAATCCTGGTGTAGGGTGGGTGAGGTGCAAATTAATGGTTCAACTTAATAATGAGCTGCTGTGATTCGCTCTAACCGAGGAAAACCTCAACTTTGAGATGCCTTAAATTTATTTTATAGATACCTTCTAATTATCAATTATCCATTATCAATTATCAATTAAGGAAAGGAGGTAACTGTGGGAAGAACTATGCCACTGGAGCGGGTGCGAAATATTGGCATTGCAGCTCATATTGATGCTGGTAAAACAACAACAACAGAGAGAATCCTATTTTATTCTGGCATTGTACATAAAATGGGAGAGGTTCACGATGGCACCGCAGTTACCGACTGGATGGCTCAAGAGCGAGAACGTGGAATTACTATTACTGCGGCTGCTATTAGTACCAAGTGGTTAGACCATCAAATTAATATTATTGATACTCCAGGCCATGTGGATTTCACAATAGAAGTGGAACGCTCTATGAGGGTTCTGGATGGTATAATAGCTGTTTTTTGTTCTGTTGGCGGAGTACAGCCTCAATCAGAAACGGTTTGGCGACAAGCTGACCGTTACAAAGTGCCTCGTATGGCCTTTGTTAACAAAATGGACAGGACAGGGGCTAATTTCTTTAAGGTATATGAGCAAATTCGCGATCGCCTCCACGCTAATGCAGTTCCTATTCAAATTCCTATTGGTAGTGAAAATGAATTTAGGGGAATTGTAGATTTGGTGAGAATGAAGGCTTTTATTTATACCAATGACCTGGGCACAGATATTCAAGAAACTGAGATTCCAGCAGAAGTAGAAGAGTTAGCTCAAGAATATCGTCTCAAGTTAGTTGAGTCAGTGGCAGAAACTGATGATGCTTTGACAGAAAAGTATCTTGAAGGTGAAGAACTTACAGCAGAGGAAATTAGTAAAGCTCTCCGTCAAGGTACTATTGCAGGTACAATTGTACCTATGCTATGTGGTTCTGCTTTCAAAAACAAAGGTGTTCAGCTTTTATTAGATGCAGTAGTAGATTATTTACCTGCCCCTAAAGAAGTTCCACCCATTCAAGGTACATTGCCAAATGGGGAATTAGATGTGAGGCCAGCAGATGATGATGCACCCCTAGCATCTCTGGCATTCAAAATTATGTCAGATCCTTATGGTCGTCTCACTTTTCTCCGGGTATATTCTGGAGTCCTTGCTAAAGGTAGTTATATTTTAAATTCTACTAAAGGTAAGAAAGAAAGAATTTCTCGTCTAATTGTTCTCAAAGCTGATGAAAAAATAGATGTAGATGAACTGCAGGCAGGAGATCTGGGGGCAGTTGTAGGTATGAAACATACCTTGACAGGAGATACAGTTTGTGATAAAGACCATCCAATTATCTTAGAGTCTCTTTATGTTCCTGAGCCAGTTATATCTGTGGCTGTGGAACCGAAAACCAAACAAGATATGGAAAAATTGTCTCAGGCTCTTCAGGCTCTTTCTGATGAAGACCCTACATTCCGGGTGAGTGTCGATCCAGAAACCAATCAAACGGTGATTGCTGGTATGGGTGAACTTCATTTGGAAATCTTGGTAGATAGGATGCTTCGAGAATATAAGGTGGAAGCTAATGTGGGTCAACCACAGGTAGCTTACCGAGAAACTATTCGCGGAGAGGTTCAGGTCGAGGGTAAATTTATCCGGCAAAGCGGTGGTAAAGGTCAGTATGGCCATGTTGTGGTGGAATTAGCGCCTGGAGAGCTTGGTAGTGGCTTTGAGTTTGTGTCCAAAATTGTTGGAGGTACAATTCCTAAAGAGTTTATTAGTCCAGCAGAGCAAGGAATGAAAGAAGCTTGTGAAGCAGGAATCTTAGCTGGTTATCCATTAATAGATGTTAAGGCTACTCTGGTAGATGGATCTTACCATGATGTGGATTCTTCGGAAATGGCTTTTAAAATTGCTGGTTCTATGGCAATTAAAGAAGGTGTTACTAAGGCTTCACCTGTGTTATTAGAGCCTATGATGAAAGTAGAGGTAGAAGTACCTGAAGATTTTATCGGTAATATTATTGGAGACCTGAATTCTCGAAGAGGACAAATAGAGGGTCAAGGTATGGAAACAGGTATGGCTAAAGTAACGGCAAAGGTTCCTTTAGCAGAAATGTTTGGTTATGCTACTGATATGAGGTCAAAAACTCAAGGTCGTGGTATTTTTTCGATGGAATTTNTATGATGAAAGTAGAGGTAGAAGTACCTGAAGATTTTATCGGTAATATTATTGGAGACCTGAATTCTCGAAGAGGACAAATAGAGGGTCAAGGTATGGAAACAGGTATGGCTAAAGTAACGGCAAAGGTTCCTTTAGCAGAAATGTTTGGTTATGCTACTGATATGAGGTCAAAAACTCAAGGTCGTGGTATTTTTTCGATGGAATTTAGTAATTATGAGGAAGTGCCCCGTAATGTAGCTGAGACTATCATTGCTAAAAGCAGAGGATATGCTTAGTAGTTTGGGAAATTGTGTTTTTTAAGTTAAAATACTAGCTTTGGGTTGGATAATGTGAAAATAAAGTCACTGATAACTAGATAAAAACTTGCAATTTACCCAAAAAGTAGGCAATTGTCTAAAACAAAAGCTAATAAAGATTAGTTCATTAATTGATAATCGATAATTACCTCTGATTAAAACCATAGGATAAATATAAGGATATCTTATTTCTTTTTTCTCCTTAAAAGGAGAGGCTTTAAACCTCTGGGGATTAATTATCAATTATCCATTGGTGAGGGGATAGGCAGAGTTGGGAAAATTTATCTATTATTAATCAGTGCATCTGTTTCGTAATTTGAGCGAAGCGGAATTAACAACGGAAAAAAGGAACAAGTAATTAATGGCACGCGCAAAATTTGAAAGAAATAAGCCTCACGTCAATATTGGAACTATTGGCCACGTTGACCATGGTAAAACAACCTTGACTGCTGCAATTACAATGAGTCTAGCAGCACAAGGAAAGGCTAAGGCAAGGAATTATGCGGATATTGATGCAGCTCCAGAAGAGAAGGCACGGGGTATTACAATTAATACTGCTCATGTAGAGTATGAAACAGAAGGGCGTCACTATGCACACGTTGATTGCCCTGGCCACGCTGACTATGTAAAAAATATGATTACAGGTGCTGCTCAAATGGACGGCGCAGTTTTGGTGGTTTCGGCTGCTGATGGCCCAATGCCCCAAACTCGTGAGCATATTCTGTTAGCAAAACAGGTAGGGGTTCCTAATATAGTAGTTTTCCTCAACAAGCAAGATATGGTTGATGACGAAGAACTATTAGAATTGGTAGAATTGGAAGTTCGAGAACTATTAAGTGACTATGATTTTGATGGTGATAATATCCCTATAGTTGCAGGTTCGGCATTACAAGCAGTAGAAGCACTAACAGCTAGTCCAAATATAGCAAAGGGTGAAAATGAGTGGGTGGATAAAATTCTGGCTCTGATGGATGAAGTGGATGGGTATATTCCTACACCAGAACGTGATGTTGATAAGCCTTTCCTAATGGCGGTAGAGGACGTATTCTCTATTACTGGTCGTGGTACTGTAGCTACAGGCCGGATTGAACGTGGTAAAGTCAAAGTGGGCGAAACAGTTGAATTGGTGGGAATCAGAGAAACTCGTAGTACCACTGTTACAGGTGTGGAAATGTTCCAGAAAATTCTGGATGAAGGAATGGCTGGTGATAATGTAGGATTACTACTGCGTGGTATGCAGAAAGCTGATATCCAACGTGGTATGGTTTTAGCTAAACCAGGTTCTATTACTCCTCACAAGAAATTTGAATCAGAAGTATATGTTCTGAAAAAAGAGGAGGGAGGCCGTCATACACCTTTCTTCCCAAATTATCGTCCTCAATTCTACATCCGGACAACAGATGTGACTGGTGCTATTGAGTCTTTTACTGCTGATGATGGTAGTGCAGCAGAAATGGTAATGCCTGGTGACCGGATCAAAATGACAGTTCTACTAATCAACCCAGTTGCTATAGAACAAGGTATGCGTTTTGCAATTCGTGAAGGTGGTAGGACTATTGGTGCTGGTGTTGTTTCTAAGATTGTAGAGTAGAACAACTTCCTGAGAGATTAAGTGGCAGAAAAGCTCATCTATAATTGGTATTTGCTTTTCTGCTACTTATTAATGAAAGTTAATTTTTATAGTCTGTTGCCAGTCAATAAAACTAGCAATTGATAATTGAAAACTTAAAAATCTGAACCTAGAAAATTAAAGAGAAATGGCCACAATTCAACAGCAAAAAATTCGTATTCGTCTGAAGGCATTTGACCGCCGTTTACTGGATACATCTTGTGACAAAATTGTAGATACAGCAAATAGAACCGGAGCTACAGCAATTGGGCCAATACCTTTGCCCACAAAACGACGCATTTACTGTCTGTTGCGATCGCCCCACGTTGATAAAGATTCACGAGAACATTTTGAAACAAGGACTCATCGTAGANCAAAAAATTCGTATTCGTCTGAAGGCATTTGACCGCCGTTTACTGGATACATCTTGTGACAAAATTGTAGATACAGCAAATAGAACCGGAGCTACAGCAATTGGGCCAATACCTTTGCCCACAAAACGACGCATTTACTGTCTGTTGCGATCGCCCCACGTTGATAAAGATTCACGAGAACATTTTGAAACAAGGACTCATCGTAGAATTATAGATATCTATCAACCTTCCTCAAAAACAATTGATGCTTTGATGAAACTTGATTTACCAGCAGGTGTAGATATTGAGGTGAAGCTATAGAGAAATTAAGCCATGAGCAAGTAAGTTTTGAGAATTCTTAATCATGCCCATGGCCTGAAGTTATTGTCTAATGTATACTTCTGAAATCATACATTTATTTAGCAATGCCCAATTTTTATGTCAAAATTCTCAAAAATATAAGTATATAGATATCCAAGTATAGAAAAATCCGCTAAAGTATAAGAATAATAAGTACCAAAAATCTATTAATACTAGGAAAATGCCATCCTCTTCTGTAGCTGTTCGAGAACTTCCCCTATTTCCACTACCAGAAGTAGTATTATTTCCAGGTAGACCTCTACCACTACATATCTTTGAATTTCGCTATAGAATTATGATGAATACAATTCTAGAAAGCGATAAGAAATTTGGAGTTTTAATGTGGGATTCTGCTCAAGATCAAGTTGTGGCAACTGGATGCTGCGCTAAAATTGAGGATTATCAACGCTTACCTGACGATCGAATGAAGGTTTTAACTATAGGTGAGCAAAGATTTAGAGTTTTAGACACAGTGAGAGAAAAACCTTATTTAGTTGGTTTAGTTGAATGGATAGAAGATGACCCTTCAGAAAACGAGCTTGGAGAGTTAGCAAATCAAGTTGAGTTATTACTTAGAGATGTGGTTCATCTTTCTGGAAAACTGATGGATCAGAGAATAGAGCTACCGGAAGATGTTCCTAATTTACCTAAAGAATTATCGTATTGGGTAGCTAGCAATCTTTATGGTGTGGCAACTGAACAGCAAGCTCTTTTGGAGATGCAAGATACTGCTGCTAGACTAGAAAGAGAAGTAGAAATTCTCAGCTCTACCCGGAATCATCTTGCCGCGAGAACTGTTCTTAAAGATACTTTAAAATAATAAGTTAGTAGTTTTGTAAGTTCAAAACATTATGTTTATGGAATATTATTTGGCGTTGGTTATTCAAGCTATGAAATCCAAGTTTGTAAAATATAAAATGCTTTTCAATTAGGAGTTAGCCAATCGCCATTTTAAGATAAATCATAGGCAAAATTACCAACGCCCATTATTTCTAATAATAAATTCCAGTAAACAAACATTGGAAATAAGCAGGGACACAAAATTAATTACACATTTTCCAAATTTGAAACCTTTTTACTGCAAGGCTTACAGATAATTAGAGTAGGTAATCAATTCTGTGTAGGTGCTTAATAGAATGGTATATCAAAATTTAGGTAGTAGGAAGTGAATCATAAACTAAACTTCCTACTACCTAAATTGTCTTTTTCTTCTTAAAAAATTCCTAGCAATTGTTCTGCAATTGCTCAGTTACTATCATACAGAGGTTCCCGTTGTTATGAGGTACAAAATTTTAAGTTTGAGGGAACAGGGAATAGGGAATAGGGAATAGGGAATAGGGAATAGGGAATAGAAAAGAATAAAAACAACTGTACCTCATATAGTAGTTTAACTTAAAAATGAGAAGTTTTTTCGTCTGAAACTCCCTCATAGCAAGGAAGCTTTGTCTCAATCTAAAGTGAAATGACTATAGCTTCGGAAACTGCTCTGAAAATAGGAAGTATGTCCTGTAATTAAATTTGATATTTANGTAGTTTAACTTAAAAATGAGAAGTTTTTTCGTCTGAAACTCCCTCATAGCAAGGAAGCTTTGTCTCAATCTAAAGTGAAATGACTATAGCTTCGGAAACTGCTCTGAAAATAGGAAGTATGTCCTGTAATTAAATTTGATATTTAGGACGAGAAGCAGTAGAACTCAAGACTTCTCAATCATACACTTTGGCTCCCAGAAGCTAAAATAGATGTTTGTTCACTTTGAGCTAATACCTTAGTTTCATCACAAGCCCATTTATGATAATCCACCAATAATTGATGGGTTAGTCTTTGTTTAATTGTCATTAATACACTTTTGAGCAAGCCATTACCAGTTGTTTCTAAAACTGGTAATGGTGTTAACAATAATGGAGGGGGTAATTCTACTTTAACCTCTAAATCAGCTTTACCCTTGAGATGAGTAACTCCTTTTATTTGAATGGGTTCAAGAATGCCAATCAGATTTAGACTAAAGCGTTGGTTTATGTACTCTATCCCACGAATTTCACATCTCTCTGACTTTAAGTAAATTTTGCCTTTAGGACTAGACCACAACCGCATATCTACAGTTGGTTGAATAGTCAACATCATAAAGCTTAGTGGACGCATTTTCAAACGGAAACAATCTCGATCTAATTGCTCTAATCTTGTTGGGTCTGTCAAAGCATTTACTAAACGCTTTGGCTGACGCAGGTAATGCTGAATAGGAACTTGTTCCTCTACTACAGGAATATCTACTGATTGTGAAGCAGTAAATCTTATAATCATATTTTTTTCAAAAAATCAATATTTTATGGCTAAATTTTAATTAAAATTCACATTTATTAATGTGATTCAGATCATATTAAAGTATCTACTCAACTTTGGTCAATAACTAGGATCGGATTTAGGTAAAATTAATTAATTCTCATAAATNCATATTTTTTTCAAAAAATCAATATTTTATGGCTAAATTTTAATTAAAATTCACATTTATTAATGTGATTCAGATCATATTAAAGTATCTACTCAACTTTGGTCAATAACTAGGATCGGATTTAGGTAAAATTAATTAATTCTCATAAATGATACTGCCTTATTAATGAGAACTAAGTAAACAAATGTAATTTAATTTTGCAAAGTGTAAATTATTTTAATTTCTAGAGATTTCCTTGAATATAAAATCTAAAACAGAACGGGATTTTATGAGGAAGAAATCAGGTCTCAAGCATTCTCTTAGCTGTGCCACTTTCGCTCTACAAGGGAATAAAAAGGGAATAAAAAATGAAATTGCGGATTTTCTTGCCTCCTAATTCAGTAGAAGGTACTGTTAACAAAGTTCCTCTCTAGGAGGTTAACTAATACACGACTTACGCAGATGTACTATATATAGAGTAAAAAAACTATAACGTTATAGTTTTGAACACTATATACATTGTCTTTGCGTAAGTCCTATAATAACTAATAACTGATAATTGAAATGACCATATCTATCGCACATCTTGGCCCTGCTGGAACTTATGCAGAGACAGCAGCAGTGGCATTTTCTCACAAACTAAGTCAGCTTGGTCAAAAATCTATTCTGTGCCCATATCCTAGTATTGCTCAAACTTTATGGGCAGTCTCTAAAGGGGAAGTTAATTTGGCAGTTGTACCTGTAGAAAATTCTATTGAAGGAAGCGTTACTATTACTCTAGATACACTTTGGCAATTGGATATTTTAGAAATTCAAACAGCATTAGTCTTACCTATTTCTCATGGATTAATATCATTAGCGAGTAATTTTGAAGAGATTAAAACTGTTTATTCTCATCCACAAGCTTTAGCTCAATGTCAAAGTTGGTTAGAAAAGTTTTTGCCACAAGTACAACAAATTCCAGCTAATTCTACCACAGAAGCATTAGAGCATTTAGAAACAGATCGGAGTGCCGCAGCGATCGCTTCTCAAAGAGCTGCTGAACTTTATCAATTGCCTATATTAGCTTACCCAATTAATGATTATCCTGATAATTGTACTCGCTTTTGGGTGTTGAAACAAGGAAGTACAGAAATAGAAAATTCGGCTTTAAAACTGATAATTAATAGGATAAATAAACCAGAAAATTTAGTTTTTACTTCTTTAGGTTTTACTGTACCTGCAAATGTACCGGGAGCTTTAGTTCAACCATTACAAGTATTTGCCAAAAGGGAGATTAATATGAGTAGAATAGAGTCTCGTCCTACGAAACTATCTCTAGGGGATTATTTATTTTTTATTGATATAGAAGCGAATAGTAATCATAATTATGTTAAGGCAGCAATAGAAGAATTGAAAACCTATACCAAAATCCTCAAAATCTTTGGCAGTTATACTATTATGGCAAT